>CAZCOC010000242.1:0-2234 GCA_964500075.1 uncultured Salinibacterium sp. | reverse complement strand
TTATTGTCTTCAGCACCGACGACCTCGACGCCACCGTGCAGATGGCGGTGGATGCCCGGCTCGACAACAGCGGACAGTCCTGCAATGGCGCGAAGCGTTTCATCGTGCTGGATTCGCTGTATGACGATTTTCTGCGCGTGTTCAAGGAGAAGATGTCGTCTACCGGTCCAACCGACCCGATGGTCGAGGGTGGAAAGTACGGACCGCTGTCGTCAGCCAGTGCCGCAGAAGGTCTCGAAGACCAGGTCACGCGGGCCATTGCTGGCGGGGCAACCCTCGTCACGGGCGGAACCCGCGACGGCAACTTCTTCGCGGCCACGGTGCTTGCGGATGTCGAGGCCGGCAACTCGGGCTACTACGAGGAGTTCTTCGGCCCTGTCGCACAGGTATTCAAGGTGCACAACGAAGACGAAGCGGTGGAGCTCGCCAACGACACACCGTTCGGCCTGGGCTCCTACGTGTTTACGACCGATCAGGCGCAGGCGATGCGGGTCGCCGATCGGATCGAGGCCGGCATGGTCTACATCAACTGTGTGCTCGCCGACAGCCCCGAGTTGCCGTTCGGCGGCATCAAGCGCTCGGGCTCCGGACGCGAGCTCGGCACCCTCGGCATCGACGAGTTCGTGAACAAGAAGATGATCCGCATCGCCTGACCGTCTGGGCACGTTCACCTACTGGTCTCGACTTCGGCCCGATGGGGTTCGTTGTCGATCCCATCGCCGACCAGCTAGTTGATCGGGATTGGTTCGTTGAAGCAGCAGCTCCTCCGCCTCGACGGTCTTGACTCCCGGGAAGAAGGCCGCTGTGGTCCGGTTAGCAGCAATCGCAGGCTTCGACTGCCCGTTCGCCGGTCAGGGCTGAGACTGGGACGGCGCAGGTGTCGCCCTTCCACGCTTCACGGCCTTCCTTGATCGCGAATCCGGCGATGACGAGCGCGGCAATCGAGTCTGCCCATGCCCACCCGAGCAGGCTGTTTACCAGCAGGCCGACGAGGAGGGCCCCCGAGAGGTAGCTGCAGATTAGGGTCTGCTTCGAGTCGGCGATGGCGGATGCCGATCCAAGTTCGCGGCCAGTGCGGCGTTCAAACCAGCTGAGGAAGGGCATGATCCCAAGGCTCACCGCGGCAAGTGCAATCCCAACTGGGCTGTGCTCCGCCGTGCGGAGGCCGAGCAGTGACAGGCCCGCGTCGACGATGACGTAGGCGGCGAGGCCGAAGAACGCAAACGCGATCACCCTCAGCGCGACTTGCTCGCGCTTCTCGGGATCTGGCGCCGCGAACTGCCAGGCGATGGCCGCGGCCGAGAGCACTTCGACGATTGAGTCGAGCCCAAAGCCGATGAGAGCAGCCGAGGATGCGACTGTTCCGGCAATGAGGGCGACGATCGCCTCGATCACGTTGTAGGTGATCGTGATCGCGACGATGATGCGGATGCGGCGCTGCAGCACGCGCTTTCGAATCGGTTCGAGAATTCCCACTGGGCCGTTCGTGGCCGCGGTCATCATGGGCTCACGCAGCACAGCAGATCGGTGCAGTTGTCGTCAGCGCAGGTTGCTCCGTCGTCGACGGCGAGCACGACATCCACCAGAGCCTCCAGCGCGCGCGTCAGGTGACTGTCGGCGATTTGATACCGGGTCTGACGGCCTTCGGGGGCGGCAGCGACGATGCCACAGCCGCGCAAGCACGTGAGGTGATTGGAGACATTTGAGCGCGTGAGGCCGAGATCGCGGGCAAGCTCGGCTGGGTATCCTGGCCTGTCAAGCAAGCTCAATAGGATGCGGGCGCGGGTCGGATCGGCCATCGCACGGCCGAGGCGGTTCATTACGTCAAGGCGGCTCGCAATGGTCAGCACACGCTGACTATACAGTCGTCAGTGATTAGTTGGCTCGCCGGCGAGCGACCTGCAAGCGCTAGGCGCAACGCTCCGTATGCCGCAGCCTCCGCTACCGTTGCGCCATGGCATCCGAATCGAACGTTGACATTGCGACCCTCCCTGCGGCGTTCGCCCTCTCCGGCCGGACCGCCCTTGTGACCGGCGCAGGCAGCTCGAGCGGTATCGGATTTGCCGCCGCCCGGCTGCTTGGCCAGCTCGGCGCCAGCGTGATCCTGACGGCGACAACCGAACGAGTTCACGACCGAGTCGCGGAACTGGTCGACCAGGGGATCGGGTCATCCGGAATTGTCTGCACCCTCGATACCGAGCGAGGCGCGACAGCCTTGATCAAGGCTCTCGAAG
>CAZCOC010000241.1:0-2245 GCA_964500075.1 uncultured Salinibacterium sp. | reverse complement strand
GCCGACTTTCGCGTACGGAATTGTCAGCAGCGCTGAGCCCACCACAGTCACCAGCAGGAAGCCGGCGAACACCACTCGCGCCGGGTGCAGGAAACGTCGCCGCAGTGGCTTTGTTGCCGTTGGCCTGGCTTCGCGAGTCACGACGTGACACTACGCCATGCGTGGCGCTTTGATGCGATCACTCCTCAAGTCATCGACTCCAACACGAAGACAGGGATCTGCCGGTCCGTCTTCCCTGAGTACCGCGCGTAGTCCGGCCACATCGCAACGGCGCGCTCCACCATGCAGCCTTCTCATCGCCGGATACCTCGCGCGCCCGCCAGTAATGCTTTGCAGCGCCGTCCTGCAGCTCAACGTGCGGCTCCGCTTTGATATTGAAGTACCAGACAGAATGCTTTGGTGCCGCACTCAACGAAGCCGCCACCGCGCAGGCACTGTCATGTTCGACTCGCATCACTGCCGTTTTCCGAAGCTTGTCAGATCCCGCGCCTACGCTCCTGAGGATGATCACGGGCATCTCGCGCAGCTCGTTGCCTTGGGTTCAGCCGGGTGCCTCATACAGCTCAACCTGCTCTCGCGCCCACGCGGCCGTGCTTGGTTCGAACTCTCGTTCTAGCGGCATGTAATTCTCAACGCCGCTCAACGCCATGCTGTTCCCTCGGGCCGCGCAGGTTAGCCCCGAAGCGACATCAGCGTCAGCGAATCACTGCCCAACGACTGCTCCTTATCGGCGAAAACGGCAACATTTCGAGCAGCCCGTGCTCGGGGTGGGCAAAGTTGGAGACGCCGGGCCTCAATACGACGACTCTTTGGTCTTCGGCACCAGCGCGGGCAGATACTCGCAATGCCTGCAGCAGCCTGTTCGAGTGCTCGCCGACGGAGCGCACCCGCATCGACAGGAACAGCTCGGGCGGGGTCTGCGCCGTGACGCGGCCGAACTGCTAGCGTTTCGCGCTACTTGAGGACTCGCGCACCTTCAGGACGGGCGCCATCTCGACCTCGCGTCGGTCAGTCCGACCCTCGAAGCGCTCAAGAAGCAACCGGATCGCTACCTCGCCCATCTCGCTGCCGGACTGGTTGACCGAGCTCAGCGAGATGCCGGGATACGAGGCGATATCAATGTCGTCGTACCCGACGATCGCGAGGTCCGCGAAGGTCATTCCCAGTTGCTTTGCGGCGTGCATGACGCCCAGCGCCATCTCGTCATTACCCGCGAAGACAGCGGTGGGGCGTTCGGGAGACGCCAAGAGTGGTGTGATCCCAACCTGAGAATCGAGCTGACTCGAGCCGGAGCGGACCACGCTGATGTTCTCGGTCAAACCTGCTGCGGTCATGGCCTCGACATATCCCTCGAGACGCACAGCATGGGGGCTACGGGACGGGGGTGCCGTGATCGCCAGCCCGCGGGTGAGATGCGCGATCCGCGAGTGCCCTTGCGAGAGCAGGTGTTCCATCACAAGTGCGGCGCCCGCAGAATCGTCACCGACGACCGTGTCGTAGTTGACTGATTGATCGTGTCGGCCGATCATGACGAGAGGGATACGGCGCGCGATGTTCTGGAGCCACTCGACAGAGATCGCTGTTGACACGGCGACAAGCCCATCGACCTGATGGTCAACGAGAGACTCGATCGCCCGTGCTCCCAGATAGTCATCGGCATCCGCGGGCGCGACGATCAGTTGATACTCGGAAGCCGCGAGCGCCTCGTGGGCTGCCTTCAGAATCGTAATCAGAAAGTCGTTGCTCAGGCCCGGAATCTCGAACCCGATCACGAATGACTTTCCGCGCATGGCTCGGGCCGCGCTGTTGGGCCGGTAACCGAGGGCCACGATCGCCCGACCAACCTTTTCCCGCATCGCCGGACTCACGCCATACGCATTCCGGATGACCTTGGATACCGCCGCACGGGAGACCCCCGCGAGCCCCGCGACATCGTTGATCGTCACGGCCCGAGCGCGCGGCGAGCTCGACTGGGGGGCAGAACCGACGCCGCCATCCGGACGAACAATCATTCCGAACTCCATCCGGTGGGAGGATTGCAGATGGGCGGCACTCCCCGTTTCGGGCTTGCGGGACGGCGCGGCAACGCTGCGACAGAAGCCTACAACGCTAAGGGTGAACGCCGAATGCCGTCGCAATACCGGCCGGTGCACTTGGGCGATCCGTGACCGCAGATACGATTAGTCAGCAATCCTCGTTCACTGGCTGGACATGTCGCAAAGGGGCGAAACACCATGGCGCGCGA
>CAZCOC010000240.1:0-2275 GCA_964500075.1 uncultured Salinibacterium sp. | reverse complement strand
CCGGCCGCGGCGCATCACCGCTCGCAGGCAAGACGATCGCAGCGCTCGACGTCGGGTGGGTTGCCGCAACAATCGCATTGCTGATCATCGCCGGATCACAATTCACCACCGCCGGCCTCATCGCAGCGATCGGCGCGGGAGCAGCCGTAGGGGTGTTTGCCTGGACCCAGTACCGCGCAGCCGAACGTCTGGCCAACGGCCACGGCTAGGCCTCAAATAAACGGCAAGTAGGATCTGGTCCTACCGAGTTTGGAGCGATAGTGCGCACGACTCGGGCGCCTACGCCAACGAAGGCGAAGTATGCCGCTCAGCAGTGACGAGCTATTGGGTCGTATTGAGACCTCAAGCCCGTGCGCAGCCTGAGGAGCCGGACCGATAGGGAACAGAACCAGGACACGATGAAGATCATCTTGAGCCGGAAAGGCATTGACTCCAGTTTTAGTTCGCTTGTGAGTCCAATACTGCCGGATGGGACTCTGTGTTGGATCCCGTTACCCGAGAGGCCGCAGAGCAGCCCAAGAATCCCAGGGTTCGACGAAATCAATACCGGTCAGTCCTCCATGGGCGAGGTGCTGGGCCAGCTTTCGGGTCAAACGTTCGACCGTCGCCGGAGGGCTCATCTCGACCCGGATTTGGTCGAATCTCATCTCAAGCGTGTGCGCGGTTGGAAGCCCTCCTTCGGACAGTCGGGATCGGCCGAGCGACACTTGAGGAACAATGGCGTGGCCGAGGGCGATCTCTTTATCTTCTACGGATCGTTCCGGCAGACCGAGCTCGTGAACGGAACATTGCGGTACGTTCGCGGCGCGCCGAGTCTTCACGTGATCTTCGGATGGCTACAGATCGATCAAAGAGTCGATGTTGCCACCCATGAACCGTGGCCAGAGTGGATGTTGACTCACCCCCACGTCCTCCGTGAGCCCAATGAGACCCTGGACGCGATCTACTTCCCGACACCGAAGCTAACCGGGCTTGCGCTCTCCGGCTCACGACCCGGCGCTGGCACGTTCGGAATGCTCCGACCTGATCTCGTCTTGTCAGATCCGAACGCGTCGAGATCGAGGTGGATCCTGCCGGGCGACTTCCTTCCGGGTGTTCGGCCCCCGCTCACCTACCATTCGAACGAGAACCGCTGGGACTCGCTCGGCGACACCGTCGCACTGCGAGCAGCCAGTCGAGGACAAGAGTTTGTGCTCGACCTAGATCAGTACCCGGGCGTGAAATCTTGGCTCGAAAATCAGATCTTCACTCTCTAGCAGAACTATCTCGCCCGAAGACGGCCATGAGGTGGGCAAGCAACGGTCGGCAGATGGCCCCTACATCGTGTCGAGGATGCCCACCAACTGTTCTCGAGTCGTCATAGGGTTCACGATCGCGAACCTGGTATTGGGCATCCCGAGGTGTGAACTCGGTGTCACGAATGCGCGCTGATCGTCGAGCAAGCGGGCTGACCAGGCCGCGTAGTCGTCGCGGGACCAGCCAATCCGCTCGAACACGACGACAGACAGTTGTGGCTGGCGCACGAGCTTCAGGTTCTCACGGCTCTCGATCTCAAGTGCGATGTTGGAAGCAAGCTCAATCGAGGAGGTGATCGCGTCGCGGTAGGCCCCTCCGCCGTAGGTAGCGAGCGAGAACCACAGCGGCAGACCTCGAGCGCGGCGCGTGAGCTGGATCGCATAGTCCGACGGGTTCCACTCGTCGCTGTCATTGAGCGCGTCAAGGTACTCGGCATGCTGCGTGTGGGCGCGCTTGCCGATCTGGGGGTCGCGGTAGATGAGGGCGCACGCGTCGTAGGGCGCGAACAGCCACTTGTGCGGGTCGACGATGAGTGAATCCGCGCGCCCGACACCCTCAAACCGTGATCGCGCGCTCGGGGACAGCATCGCTGCGAGCCCGTAGGCGCCATCCACGTGAAGCCAGAAGTCGAACTCGTCTTTAAGGGCGGCGATCGAGGCGATGTCGTCGACGATGCCGAAGTTGGTCGACCCGGCCGTTGCCACTACGGCGAACGCAGAACCGCTCAATCGCTCAAGTGCTTCCCGTACCGCCGAGCCTTGTAGGGCTCCGCCGACGTCTGGCGCCACCTTGAGAACATCCACGTCCATCACCGACGCGGCTGCCACGATCGAGGAATGAGCTTCGGCGCTGCAGATTATCGTCCAGCGGGCGGGAAGTTCTGCACCGGCATCCGCGCGCGTTCGCCGTGCATGGTCGCGCGCGGCGACGAGCGCCGACAGGTTGCCGATCGTGCCGCCCTGCACGAACGCTCCGCCGG
>CAZCOC010000239.1:0-2281 GCA_964500075.1 uncultured Salinibacterium sp. | reverse complement strand
TTTCATGTCGCGTCGCGTTCAGTACTCCCGCTTGGGCGGTCCAGAAGTTCTCGAGATCGTCGAGGTCGAGCCGCCCCACGCAGCACCGGGGGAGGTACGAGTGCGGGTGCAGACGGCTGGCTTGAACCCTTTCGACCACAAGGTTTTTCGCGGAATTGTGTCCGTCGACCCGCAGAGCGCTGTGCTACCGGCGGGTGTTGGAAGCGACTTCGCGGGGGTCGTACACGAACTCGGTGTTGGTGTAAGCACCTTCTCGATCGGCGATCTCGTCTTCGGCGGTCGCTTCGGTCAGGCTCAGGCCGACTACCTTGTGACGGATGCCACGGCGCTTGCACTCGTGCCAGCAGGTCTCACGATCGAGCAGGCCGGATCACTCGACATCGTTGCACGCACGGCTGCGGCATCCGTTGCGGCGGTTGCGCCCACCGCTGCTGACACGGTGTTTGTCAGTGCAGCGGCCGGCGGCGTTGGGGTATTGGCCGCGCAACTGGTCGCACGAATCGGCGCGAGAGTCATCGGCTCGTGCGGACCTGAGAATGTGGATTTTTTGAGGTCAATCGGAGTCGAACCTGTGCTCTACGGCAGTGGGCTCGTCGAAGCGATTCGGGCGCTGGCGCCGGACGGAATTACGGCCGCTCTCGATAATCACGGTCGAGCCTCCGTCGACGCAGCGCTCGCTACTGGGGCGCCAGCATCGAGAATCAACACGATTGCGGACTTCCGAGCGTCTGCGGACTACGGCGTCTCTGCGGTCGGTGGCTCGGTAGCTGGGTTGACCGAGCTTGTCGACGTGGCATCGCTCGTGGGAGCGGGGGAGATCACCTTTCCGATCGACTCGACCTATCCGTTGGAGCGTGTGCGCGAAGCGTATGAGCGACTCATAGCTGGTCACCTCCGCGGCAAGATCGTTCTGGACCTCCAGACCTAGCGATCGGGATCAATTCGGAAGAATTTCTGACGTAGTGCATCCAAACCTCCCCCTCGGGAGGAAGTACTTCCTGACAGGCGAACTTCGCCCACTCATCAGGAGGACACAATGCACAAGAAAATCCTGGCCGGCCTCGCGGTCGGCTTCATCGCGGCGGTGGGGATCGCGGTTCCCGCTCAAGCCGAACCGTTCGTTTCGTCAGCAGCAAATGCAGATGTCGCGGTGTTGCACGCGGTACCCGGACTAACAGTTGACGTGTACGTCGTGGCCGCCAACGCCGTGGCACCGCTTCCAGCGCCCGCGCTGGGTGACTTCACCCCCGGCTCGCTCGCTGAAAATGTCGCGCTTCCCGCGGGAACGTACGACATCTACGTGTACGACGCTACTGTCGACCCAACTGACCTCGCCCTTGCTGCAATTACGGCTACCGATGTTGTGGTGCCAGCGAACACGAGCATCACGGTTGTCGCGCACTTGAACGCTGCCGGTACCCCAGTGCTCACGCCGTTCGTCAATGACGTCAGCAAGATCCCAGCTGGACAGGGACGCCTCACGGTTCGTCACACTGCCGAGGCTCCGGCTGTCGACATCCTCGCCAATGGCGCCGTCGCGTTCCCGAACGTGACCAACACCGAGGAGGGTAAGACCCTTCTGCCGGTCGGCACGATTGAGGCTCGCGTAAACCTCGAAGGCACCGCCACCACCGCGATCGGCCCAGCCGATGTCGCGATCAAGGATGGCGTCAACACCATCGTCTATGCGGTGAGCGGACCTGACGGACTTACCGTCGCCGTGCAGGAGATCACCGGTCTGCACTCCAGCCCCGGTGGCGTGAACTCAGGTCAGGCCGGTCTTGCCGCTGACCCGAACCCGGCTCTGCTCGGTCTGGGCGCTGCGGGAATTCTCGCACTGCTCGCTGCTGCCGCAGTCACCGTGTTCCGCGTTCGCGCGGCTCGCACCGAGGGATAGTCCTCGCGGGTCGCGTCACCACTAGTCAATATCAATAAACACATAACAGGAGAAGTAACAGGATGATTGCCAAACTTTCGGGAGCGCTCCTCGCGCTTCTCCTGCTGGCTGGCTGCTCCACCGCTAACCCGGTGGAGCAGCTCGCCCCGAGCCCGGCCCCAACTCAGCTACCACAGACGTTTCAGGGCACGGTCACGGATGCCTCGGTTCAGAAACCATCAGTTCCCGCGGTGCCCCCGGTACGCGTGCAGGTTCCATCGGTCGGCATCAATGTCGAGTCGTTCCCGGTCGGCGTGCAAGCTGACGGCAACATGGAGTTGCCAGAGAACATCTTCGTTGCGGGGTGGTACCGCTTCGGGTCTGACCCAACGAGCGACACCGGAA
>CAZCOC010000238.1:0-2289 GCA_964500075.1 uncultured Salinibacterium sp. | reverse complement strand
TTGCGCGATCTCACGTGGCGCATCGCGCCCGGCGAGCGCACGGGCATCCTCGGGATCAACGGCGCTGGCAAGTCGACCCTTCTCTCGCTGATCGCGGGCACCCTGCAGCCGACGAGCGGTCGGGTCAAGCGCGGCAAGACCATCAAGGTCGCCACCCTCACGCAGCAGCTTTCTGAACTGGCGGATGTCTGGAACGACCGGGTCAGCGAAGTCATCGGTCGTCAAAAGAGCAGCTACGTCGCCGGCGGCAAAGAGATGACGCCCGGCCAGTTGCTCGAGCGTGTTGGGTTCTCGAGTGCGCAACTCTCGACCCCGGTCAAAGACCTTTCGGGTGGGCAAAAGCGCCGCCTGCAGTTGCTGTTGATTCTCTTGAGCGAGCCGAACGTGCTCATTCTCGACGAGCCGACCAACGATCTCGACACCGACATGCTCGCCGCCATCGAGGATCTGCTGGACTCGTTCCCTGGCACGCTGCTGGTCGTGAGCCACGACAGGTACCTCGTTGAGCGCGTCACTGACCAGCAGTACGCCGTGATGGACGGGGGACTGCGGCACCTCCCGCGCGGGGTCGACCAGTACCTCGAGTACCGGCGCGCAATCATCGGCGGCGGGAGATCTGCGCCCGGCGGCGGGAGTAAATCCCCGGTGGCGGGAGTAGCGACTCCCGCCAACGGTGAGCGACTCCCGCCACGGCTGGCGGGTGCAGAACTGCGCAATGCGCAGAAGGAGCACGCCGCGGCATCCCGCAAGATCGAGAAACTGAACGGCCAGATCGCAGGCATCCATGACGCTATGGCCGCACACGATCACAGCGACTACGCCGGTCTCGGCATCCTCGCGACCGAGCTCGCCGGGCTGCAATCGCAACTCGACATGGTCGAACTTCGCTGGCTCGAACTCGAGGAACTCCTCAGTTGAGCCCCCCGGTGTGTTCGCTCTGCGTCACACTAGAAGCACCATGAGCCACGACCACCGAACCAAAACCAGCCGCACCAGGTTGGCCGTTGCGTTCGGTATCACGACCGTGGTCCTTGTCGCCGAGCTGATCGGCGCCGCCGTCACCGGCAGCCTCGCGCTCCTCGTTGATGCCGTACACATGCTGACGGATGCCGGCGGCCTTCTTGTCGCCCTCATTGCCGCGAGCCTGATGGTGCGACCGGCATCTACAAAGCGCACCTGGGGGTTCCGGCGCGCAGAAGTTCTGGGCGCAACCCTGCAAGCGGCGGTGCTGCTTGCCGTCGGAATCTTTGTGATCGTCGAGGCGACTCAGCGCCTCTTCGATCCGCCTGTGGTTCAGGGCGGACTACTGGTCGTGTTCGGGGTTGTCGGGTTGCTTGGCAACGTGGCATCCATGGCGGTGCTTGCGTCCGATCGACGAAGCAACCTGAACCTGCGGGCGGCGTTTCTCGAGGTCGTCAACGATGCGCTGGGCTCCGTTGCGGTGATCGTTGCCGCGATTGTCGTGCTGACGACCGGATTCTCGGCCGCAGATTCGATCGCAGCGCTCGTAATCGGCGCGCTGATTCTGCCGCGAGCGGTGCTGCTGTTGCGCGACACCACGAACGTGCTGCTTGAGTCGACGCCGAAGGGTCTCGATCTTGATTCGATTCGGCAGCACTTGCTCGAGCTGCCGCACGTGCGAGAAGTACACGACCTGCACGTGAGTCAGATCGCGACCGGCCTGCCGGTGCTCACCGCCCACGTTGTCGTTGACGACAGCTGCTTCTACGACGGGCACGCGCCCGAGATGCTCAGCGAACTGCAGGAGTGCGTTGCCGAGCACTTCGCGGTGCAGATCGAGCACTCGACCTTCCAGCTCGAGCTCGCGTCGCACGGCGAGCGGCCGACGCACGAGTAGCTCGCCTGCGCAGCGTGCGAGGCGTACTGATCAGTCGAAGTCGAGGCTGAGCTTTCTGAGCAGCCCGCTCAGTCGCTCCTGGTCGGCTTCCGGGAGCCGCTCGAGCAGCACGGCTTCGGCTTCGAGCAGGGTGCTGATCGCGGCATCCACGCGATCGCGGCCCGTATCTGTCATGACCACGAGTATGCCGCGGCCATCGCTTGGGTCGGTGCGGCGTCCGACGAGGCCGCGTGACACAAGACGATCGATCCGGTTGGTCATGGTGCCGCTCGACACCAGGGTTTGTTGTAGCAGCAGTTTCGGGCTCAGTTGGTATGGACGCCCCGCCCGTCGCAGTGCAGAGAGCACATCGAACTCCCAAGCCTCGAGATCGGATGCCGCGAAGGCGGCACGCCGCGCTCGCTCAACGTGACGTGAGAGCCGAGCGACAC
>CAZCOC010000237.1:185-2305 GCA_964500075.1 uncultured Salinibacterium sp. | reverse complement strand
ACGGGTTTATCGACGGCGGCGAGGCTTGGCTCGATGCGGTGCACATTCCCGAGTTCAATCACGGCTCGTGGAACAATCATCCGCCACGCCGCAAGCGCAAGATGCTGCTGCACAAAGAGCAGATCCTCAAGATCCACAACAAGGTCAAGGAGGGCGGCTACACCCTCGTTCCGCTGTCGATCTACTTCAGTGATGGCAACGCCAAAGTCGAACTCGCTGTCGCGAAGGGCAAGCGCGAGTATGACAAACGGCAGACCTTGCGTGAACGCCAGGATAAGCGCGAATCAGATCGGGCGATCTCGGCTCGGAAGAATCTCGGCGACTAGGGCGACTCGGCGACTAGTCGCCCTAGCGCGACTCAGGGGAGCGGTACGTATAGGTCACCACTCAGCGCCGAGCCATCGATGCTGCGCACGGCGCACAGCGCGCGTTCACGACCGGCGTCGAGTTCCTCGATTGTCGGCACTGAGATCGCGATGAACTCGTACTGTTCATCGCTGAGATCAGCCGGCACGAAGAGCCCGTACTCAATGAAGCGATCGCAGACCTCTTGTACGAAGATTGTCAATGCTTCACTTGAGCTGTAGTTGCCCACCGTGCGACTGAGGTCGACGTCAGCGACGATCTGCTGCGGGTGTTCGAAGAAACAGCCGGTCACGGTGTATTGCGCGAGGCCGACTTCGCTCTCTTCGACGCACGACCCGAGCACGAGCTCCGCGGCTATGGTCGGGCCAGCTGGCGGCGGGGCTGATTCGATCGTCGCATTCCACCCGACGATCCCAATGATGACGAGCACGCCAGTTGCCCCGAATGCGATCCCGAGGCGGGCCCAATGCACGCGAGGTCGAGCATCCACTTCACCGCTGCCGATGGTGTCGGAGTCGCTCATAGCGATACCGTAGCAGCCATGGAGAACGGTTCAGCTTCGCGGGGACTCGACATCGTGACCGGTGTCATGCTTGGCGTGATTTCCGTGACGACCGCGCTCGGAGCGTGGCAGGCGGCCGTCTGGACCCTCGGCTCTGAGCAGTACCTCAGTGACTCCGCCGATGCGCGCGCGGTGAGCGTGAATCAGGCAGTGCTTGCTGACTACAACCGGCGCCTCGACCTCGAGTCAACCGGCAACGCGCGGCGGTACCGTGAGCTGGCAGCCGTCAGCGAGCCGGCCCAAGCATTTGCATTCGAGTTCAAGGTCGAGGCAGAACTCGGGGTCGCCACCCCGAGTCTCGCCGATGCCTGGCGTGAGTGGGCAGCGGCCGGGTTCTTGGCCGAGCAGAATCCGGTTGACGATCCGCTGTATCGCGCCGATCTGGTGAAGCGGCCAGACTCGTACTCCTACGCCTCGACGGTGATGGCCGGTGCCTCAGAGGCGCGTCGTGCACAATCCAGCGTCCTCGCCCAAGCGGCCCTCATCCAGGCGTTGGCGCTGTTCCTGTTCGGTATCGCCGGTGTGAATCGGCAGCAGAGCGTGCGCACGTGGGTCATCGTCTTTGGGGTTGTTGCCTTCCTCGCGGGCGTCGCCCTCGCGGCGACGGCGTATTGAGGCCCGCCATGACACAGGTTGAGACAGCACAGCGCCGGCGGAACAACCTTGAGATTCTGACGGCGATCCTGCTCGGGCTCGTGTCGATTGCTACCGCCCTCGGCGCCTACCAAGCCACCATCTGGGCGGCAGAAGCCATCGAATACTCCAGCACTGCCGAGCAACTTCGCGACCGAAACCTGAGCACCACGCTCTCGAGTCAACTCGCGACTCGGGATGACGGTGCAAAGCTGTTCGCGGCCGTGCAACTTGACGCCGAGATCACGCTGTTCCCTGAACGGGCCGAGGAGCTGAGAGCAGATCAACGGCGTATCATCGCCACCACAACGCCGGAACTCGCGGCGGCTTGGGATGCCTGGGTCGCCTCCGGGTACCTCACTGAAGCGTTTCCGCTTGTCAATGCTCAGTACGAGGCAGCGTCGTTCGCCGAACCGCAGTCGCTGCAATACGCATCGTTCGTGGCCGAGCGCGCCGCCGATGCCATCAACGCCCGGTCAACGACGGTCGCTGGGGCATCCGCGGTTCTCGCACTTGCCCTGTTTGTGCTCGGTGTCGCAGGCATTATTCGGTCATGGCG
>CAZCOC010000237.1:0-175 GCA_964500075.1 uncultured Salinibacterium sp. | reverse complement strand
GGTCGCTGCGTGGCTCGTTGCAGCCGGTGCCGTTGCCGCGACTATCGGGGTTGTTGTGCTGGGTTCGGCCTAGCGCCTGAGTTGGCTCGTCGAGCCGCAGTGAACTCCTCGCGCTTCGGGCAAGTCAGGTCGCGATGAAACGGGCATCGACAACGGATGCCACAGTGATCTCCTC
>CAZCOC010000236.1:0-2317 GCA_964500075.1 uncultured Salinibacterium sp. | reverse complement strand
CGTCACGGATCACGGGGATCGCGCCAGTCACCGGGGCGTTGGTGTCGAGGACGACGCGGATCGGCAGTCCAAAGGCTCGCGCGAAGTCGAGGTCGCGCTGGTCGTGCGCAGGAACAGCCATAACCGCTCCGTGGCCATAATCTGCAAGAACATAGTCCGCGGTCCAGATCGGGATCCGCTCACCGTTTGCAGGGTTAATCGCGAAACGCTCGAGCGGCACGCCTGTCTTGGGGCGCGTCGCATCCTGTCGTTCAATCTCGGTATTGCGTTGCGCTTCTTCAAGGTAGCTCGCGAACGCCGTCTGTGCCTCGGGTGTCGAATCCGCTGCGAGCGCTGCTGCGAGGTCGGAGTCTGGCGCAACAACCATGAAGGTCGCGCCATGGAGGGTGTCGGGCCGCGTGGTGAAGACAGTGATTTTGCCGTCGGTTCCAGCCGGAACTGGCCCTTCGATCACGAAGTCGACATCCGCGCCGATCGAGCGGCCGATCCAGTTTCGCTGCATGGCAACGACCTTGGCAGGCCACGAACCCTCGAGTTGGTTGAGGTCGTCGAGCAGCCGGTCGGCATAGTCGGTGATCTTGAAGTACCACTGGGTCAGCTTCTTCTTGACGACAACGGCCCCTGAGCGCTCGGAACTGCCGTCTGGCAGCACCTGCTCGTTGGCGAGCACGGTCTGGTCAATCGGGTCCCAATTCACCCAGCTCTCTTTGCGATAGGCGAGGCCCTTCTCGTAGAGCTTCAGGAACAACCACTGGTTCCACTTGTAATACTCCGGGTCGCTCGTGTGCAGAACGCGGCTCCAGTCAAACGAGATACCGTATCGGCGAAAGTTCGCCTTCTGCTCAGCGATGTTGTCGTAGGTCCAGACACGCGGGTTTACGCCGCGCTCGATGGCCGCGTTCTCGGCAGGCAGCCCGAATGAGTCCCAGCCAATCGGGTGTAGAACGTTGAACCCGCGCTGACGCCAGTACCGCGCAACGATGTCACCGAAGGCAAACGCCTCGGCGTGCCCCATGTGCAGCTCGCCAGACGGATACGGGAACATGTCGAGGATGTACTTACGCGGACGCATGTCCCCCGGGTCATCGGTTGCGAACGGGTTGAGTTCTTCCCAGATCGGGTTCCACTTGGCCTGAATCGCCGCGATGTCGTACTCATCTGGCTGCTGGATATCGCGCGGGTCAGTCACAAAAGTCTCAATCTGATTGCTGGAACGGCTCTCTCGAAAAGCCTCCACAAGGTTACCCGTGATCGCGCTCGACGGCTCCGAGCACGGTCAAGAGTGCCGCAGCCTTTAACTTGGCCTCGGCAAGCTCCTCTTGTGGCACCGAGAGCGCCGTAATGCCGCCGCCGGTGCCGACCGTTGATCCCGCAGAATCAATAATGATCGAGCGGATGACCATGGCAAGGTCAACGGCGCCGTCGAGACCGACATAGCCGAACACCCCGGAGTAAATGCCGCGCGCCCGCTTCTCGAGCCGATCGAGAATCTCGGTTGCTGAAACTTTCGGCGCTCCCGTCATCGAGCCGGCGGGAAAACAGGCACGAATCGCGTCGATGCCGTTGAGTCCGTCACGGAGTTGTCCACGAACAGTGCTCACGAGCTGGTGCACTTGCGCATAGCTCTCCACGGCGAGGAGCTTGGTGACCTCAACCGATCCCGGGGTCGAAACTCGCGCAATGTCATTGCGCATGAGATCGACGATCATGACGTTCTCAGCCCGCTCCTTGTCGCTCGCCGCGAGCTCGGTTCGAAGGGCCCAGTCACCCGCTTCTGTTTGCCCGCGCGGGCGGGTCCCCTTGATCGGGCTCGTCGTGACGATGCCATCAGGTGATACCGCAAGAAACTGCTCCGGGCTCGCACTCAACAGTGAAATCTCGCCAGCCCTGATGAGGGCGCCGTGGTGGGTAGGACTCGAGGCCCGCAACGCGAGATAGGTGACCACCGGATCTGGCGTGGCGTCAACCGCCGCCTCGGTCGTCAGGCAGAGCTGATACGCATCGCCCTCGGTGATTGAGTGTTGGCACTCGAGAATCATCGCCAGATATTCGGCGTCGGTGTACGACCATGTCGGCGTCAATGGGTGAGAGCTCGCTCTGTGTGGAGGCAGGTGGGCTTCGGCCAATCTCTGGAAATCGAGCAACGCCCTCTCCACCTCGGCCCGGTACTCCTCGACATCGTTGAGCGCAATGAGGGTGACCGTGCGGCTCGCGTGATCGAAGGCGATCGCGCGCTCGACCTTGAGCCAGGCGGCGAGTGGGTACCGCGACGAATACGCAACGGTGGCAGCAAGAGTTTCGGCGCGAAGTTCATAGC
>CAZCOC010000235.1:0-2321 GCA_964500075.1 uncultured Salinibacterium sp. | reverse complement strand
CTCTGATCTTGGCGGAACAGCACGCCCGCCAAGATCAGAGCCGCGCCGAACAACAGGGTAAGAATGGCGCCAAAGGTGCCGAGCGACAAGATGCCCAACCCGCCGAGCAGGTAGAGAGCACCGAGAACGTTGGCGACGATAAACACGATTGCCGACTGATTGGATATTTCTCTGCCGGTGTACAGCAGGATCGCGCCAGCGATGCCCCCCACGACGGCCAGGATTACGGCGAACGTGCCGACGCCGGCAGGAAGGGCCACGATGCCAAGTCCTGCGAGCGCCAAGATAGCCCACCCCACGGCGGCCACAATCAGGGCCACTCGCGTGAGCGTGCTGGTGACGGCGCCAAACGCGAGAATCACGAATGCGACTGCGAGGGCCACCTGGGCAAGCACTATCACCCACGGAAAGCTCTGGCCGGCAAGCGGGAGGATCACCGCGAGCACGAACAGTGCCCCGGCAACAATAAGGGCGATACCCGCGGCGGCGCGGCGGGAGTTGGATAGTACGGCCATGACGGCTCCTTCGTTGGATTGGTCCTTGGGACAGTCGTCATGCTAGAGGGTGGCGGCGGCCAGCGGTAGGGGTTGCAATTCCGCGTGCGACGCGCCAAAGCACCAGCAACGCCCACCCGAGCGAGCGATGAAGTCCCCGTGCGACTGCGTAGGCTTCAACAATGAAGACACGACTGATTGGCGACATCCCAGTTTCGGCCATTGGACTCGGCGGCATGCCGATGTCGATCGAGGGTCGGCCAGACGAGGCCCGCTCAGTCGCCACCATTCACGCGGCTCTCGATGCTGGCATCACACTGATCGATACCGCTGACGCATACCGTCTGCCTGGCGAGGCAGAGTCACACAACGAGGTGCTGATTGCGAAGGCACTGAGGAGCTACTCCGGTGATACGTCGAAGGTGCTGGTTGCCACGAAGGGCGGACACCACCGCACGAAGGTGCAGCAGGGTCCATGGGAGCAGAACGGGCATCCGGACTATCTGAAACGCGCCGCCGAGGCGTCGCTCAAGGCGCTTGGCGTCGACGCGATCGGGCTGTACCAGTTCCACCGACCAGACCGCAATGTCGACTACGCCGAGTCGGTCGGTGCGATTCGCGAGCTGCTCGACGACGGCAAGATCCGCATGGCAGGCATCTCAAACGCCAACCCTGCTCAGATCCGCCTCGCGCAAGAGATCCTCGGCGGTCGGCTCGTGTCCGTGCAGAACCAGTTTTCGCCGAGCTTCCGTTCGAGCGAGCCCGAGCTCAACCTCTGCACCGAACTGGATATCGCGTTCCTGCCGTGGAGCCCGCTCGGCGGCATGAACGGTGCAGCCTCGCTCGGCGCCAGATTCGCCAAGTTTCAACGCGTGGCGGATGCCCGTGGCGTCAGTCCTCAAGTGGTCTGCCTGGCGTGGGAACTCGCTAAGGGGCCCACCGTCATCCCGATCCCTGGCGCCTCGCGGCCGGAGTCAATCCTCGACTCGGCGACAGCCTCAGAGCTTGAGCTCACGGCAGACGAGTTTGATGGGCTCGACGCCGGGTAGGAATGCGCCGGTCCAGCCGCAGTTCACTCGCCCTGCTGCTCGACCTTGACCCGCGCGCCGGAGTCGTGCGCCGGGTTCCCATCCGCGGGAGACGAACCGGGCACCGTTCGGCCGACGAAATGATCCATCGTGTGGTTGATGCCGAAGAAGTCCATGACACGGTCGAATCCCCGCCCCGGAAGAATGCGTGTCGCAGGCATCACGCGCGCCAACCACGGCATGATGAGCTGCTCTCGCCCGCGCTCAATGCTGTCAATCACGCGCGTTGCCACAGTCGCTTCTTTCAAGATCGGCAGCAGCCGCGGAAACTTCGTGCCAACTCCCTTGAACATGCCGGTGTCAATGTAGTACGGGCAGACGACGAGCGTGCCGACGCTGTGGCCGTCGGTTCGAAGCTCATTGCGTAGTGACTCCGTGAAGCCGAAGGCCGCAAACTTGCTCGCGGAGTAATCGGTTTGCCGCGCGACCCCGACAAGACCTGCCGCGCTCGAAATTGTCACGACCGCTCCGGACTCGCGCTCGATCATCCCGCCCAAGAAGGCACGAGTGACCCAGTACAGGGCAAGCGTGTTGACGTCGAAGGTGCGCCGAATCTGGGCGTCGGTCGCCTCGAGAAGCCTGGCGCCGGTGACAATACCGGCGTTGTTGATGACCACATCGACGCGGCCGACCTGCACCGCGGCATCCGCAACGGCCAGTTGGTCGGCGACGTTTACCGTGAACGCCTGCGCCTTGCCGCCGGCCGCGATGATCTCGTCACGCACAGCCTCGGCGCCAT
>CAZCOC010000234.1:0-2366 GCA_964500075.1 uncultured Salinibacterium sp. | reverse complement strand
CGGCTTCACCGCTCCAGAGGGCAAGACCATGGGCCACGCCGGCGCGATCGTCTCGGCGGGCGCTGGAACCGCTCAGGGCAAGAAGGAAGCACTCGAGGCTGCAGGCGTCAAGGTCGGCAAGACGCCGAGCGAGACCGCCGCGCTGTTGCGCGAGGTGCTTGCGGCTCACTAGGCGGTTCGTTTCGCGGCTGGCTTCGCCTTGCCTTTCGTGCGAGGCCCGGGCGGTAACAAATTGGTCTCATTTGACGAAGATGAACTCTATTCGCTCGAAGTGGAAGCATTGATTCAGACAGAATGACGTCATGATCCGTCGCCTGCACACCGTCGTGGTGCCCTTCGTCGCAGTTCTCGCCGCAGCCACGCTCGCACTGAGCGGATGCCAACTGCTGCCAAGCCCGACGCCTCCCGCCCCGGTGCCCGTTGGCGCCGAGGAGTACTACTCGCAGACCCTCGATTGGGAGCCTTGTGGCGAGAATGAGGACCAGTTCTGTGCAAGTGCGACCGCCCCAATCGACTGGGATGCCCCGGCCGAGGGCACGATTGAGCTCGCCGTGATCAAGCAGCCAGCTTCTGGCACCAAGCAGGGTTCGCTGCTGATCAACCCAGGAGGCCCAGGAGGCTCCGGGTGGGACTCCGTGTACTACGGCGGTGCCAACTCGGTCAGCGCCGAGGTCGCCGAGGTCTACGACGTGATTGGGTGGGATCCTCGCGGGGTAGGGCAGTCCACCCCGGTGGAGTGTTACGAGAGCGACGCCGAGGTCGATGACCTGCTTTACGGCACGTACTCCAGCCAGTACGGAACTCCCGAGTGGATTGATGAGCTGACGATACTGCAACAGGACTTCGCCGCCGCTTGTCTTCAGAACACCGGTGCGCTCCTTGGCCACCTTGATGCTGCGAGCAACGCGCGTGACATGGATATGCTGCGTGCGGTGCTCGGCGACGAGAAGCTCAACTACCTCGGCTACTCGTACGGCACCTTCTTTGGAGCGGTCTACGCCGCGCTCTTTCCCCAGAATGTCGGACGCCTCGTCCTCGACGGTGCGGTCGACCCGCTCGTCGGCGACGCTGAGGCTCTGATCGTGCAGATGGCCGGGTTCGATAGCGCCTTCCGCGCGTACATGGAGTTCTGCCTCGACGGGGAAGGCTGCCCGTTCACCGGCGGTGTCGATGAGGCGCTCCTTCAGGCCCGCGGCGTGCTCGAAGCGGTGGATGCCCGTGGCCTCGTCAATGCAGACGGTCGCGTGCTCGACTCGGCGACCCTCGGTACCGCGATCGCTGGGAACCTTTACTCGGAGACCTATTGGCAGGACATGACCGACATGTTCGTCGCGCTGAATGCCGATGACCCATCACTGAGCTTCCTCTACGCCGACTACTACAACACCCGAAATGAGGACGGCACGTACGACGGCAACGGCACTGCGGTGTACATCGCGGCATCCTGCGCCGACGGCGACTTCGTGACGGATGATGCGACCACGCTTGAGCGCATCGACGAGATCGATGCGGCCGCCCCAATCCTCGGCAAGTTTTTTGCCTACGACGACTTCGCCGTGCTCGACACCGCGTGCACCAACTGGCCAGTGCCAGCCGGCGACGTCCCGACGAACTTCGAGGCGCTAGGCGCTGCGCCGATCCTCGTGATCGGCACAACAAACGACCCCGCAACGCCATATGCCAACTCTGTTTCGCTGGCGAATCAGCTCTCAAGCGGCGTGCTCATCTCCTACGAGGGCGAAGGCCACACGATCTACAACCAGGGCGTCTCGTGCATCGACGATGTCATCGGGGCCTACTTTGTGTCGGGCGCCGTGCCGGCGGAGGACCCGGACTGCTGAGTCCGTTGGTGTCTGCGTCTCGTGCAGCCGGCAAACCCGTCGGATGAGCCATCAGCCCTCTAGACCGTAGCCTGCCAACCCCGCCGTGAAGCGGCGTTGACAGAGCAGGAACAACGCGAAAACCGGCAGAACCATGATCACGCCGGCAGGGCTCAGCAGTTCGAACTGTTGCGTGAAGCCATGACTGAAACTGAGGTACGCGGTGGCAATCGGGAGTCGATCTGGGTCCGGCATAAAGAGGACCTCGAACAGGAGCTCGTGAGCGGCATCCAGACACGGGCCGATCGTGCCGATCACCAGACGCTGCCCACCAGCAGTTGGCCGCCCGCGCACTGACGGAGCGACCGCCGGCGACCGAACCGCCCGACCATGCACACCGACGAAGCGACCGCCAACGACCGAACCGTCGGCCCCTGCGCCGAGCATAATTCGGCTCACCCCGGCTCGAAACTCCAGTTGCTGCGCTGAGCACAGGTGTGTTCGTGACAACTGGAGTTTCGATGGGGGAGGGGGGAGGGAGAGCGG
>CAZCOC010000233.1:827-2386 GCA_964500075.1 uncultured Salinibacterium sp. | reverse complement strand
GCGGATGCCGTCGTAGAAGGCGCGCACCAGTTTCTCGAAGGTCGGCCGCCCGCCAATCTGCTCCCAGAAGTTGCCTTGGGCCGCTTCGCCGCCAGCGCTGACTCGGAGTGGAATCGGGTTCGGCCTCTGTTCGTCGGTCACGAACTTGCCTTCGGTGTCGAGTCGCCCGCAGTTGGCTTCCTTTGCCCCCGCGAGCTGCGCAGTCCTGAAGAAGCTTCGAAGCCCGTGAGGTTGATCGAGTTTAGTGCCGGCAATCTCACGCCCATGTCGTCGAGCGCGCGCTTGAGTCGCACCCGCAACTCACGGTCAACATCGTCTTTTGCTGTCGCTCGGGTTTTGACAACGAGCCTCACAACGATTGCCTCGGCGGAGATCGACTCGATCCCCCAGAGCGCTGGCTTCTCAAGAATCCGGTACTGCCACGTCGGGCTCTCGGCCAGCTCAACGGCAACCTCGAGAATCCGATCCTGGATCGCGTCGACATCCGAGTCATACGGCACAGCAAGATCGATGATGGCGCGTGCCCAGCCATATGACATATTTCCAAGGCGCAGAATCTCACCGTTGCGAACGAACCACAGCGTTCCGTTGACGTCGCGCACCTGTGTTACGCGGATCCCGACATCCTCGACGATCCCGGTCGCGAGACCGAGGTCGACGACATCGCCGATGCCCAGTTGGTCTTCGCCGACGATGAAGATGCCGTTGAGTACGTCCTTGACGATGTTTTGCGCCCCAAAGCCGAGCCCGGCACCCAACGCCGCAGTGATGAGGGCGAACGCGCCGGACGCGTTCGGTATCACGACTGCGAAGACCAGCAACACTGCGACGAGGACAATGACGCCGGTCACCGCATTGCCAAACACGCTGCCGAGCGACCGGGTGCGCTGAACCACTCGAACCGCCGCGAGGGGGGATGCCGCGACCTCGCGAGTGTCATCAATCTGGTGCTTCTTCTTCACCCCGGTCACAACCTGGTTGACGACGCGCCTGATGATGCGCAACAGAATGAACCGCACCACAACCGCGCCGAGGATGATGACGATGACGGTGAGAGGGATTTCAAAGATCCTGGTGATGGAGAAGATATTCTGCCAAATCAGCGGCCAGTCCACTGTCGTGCCTACTCTCGATCCCGAGCTTGAGCCGTCAGCGCGCGCTCGACGCCGGCGAGATTCTCGACTACGAGGCGACGCAGTGCCGGGATCTCGGGGTTTGCCTCGAGCCAGGCGTTCGTGGCATCCACCAATGATGCGGATGCCAGCGGTGCCGGATACAGGCCCGTCACGAACGACTGCGCAATCGAATAGCCGCGCGACTTCCATATCTCGATGAGGGAGTCAAAGTAGGGGCCGACCAGCGGCGCCAAGGAGCTTGCATCGTTGACGTGCAGGTACCCGACGGTGACGTTTCGCACGATTGCGTTCGGCAACTTATCCGATTCTGCGAGCGATGCGAATGCTGCCCTCTTGCCATCGGCGGTCGGGTCGGTTGCGCGCACCCTGCCGGCCGCTTGCTGGCCGTTTGCGGTGTTGTCGGCCGCGAGGGCCGTCTCGCTC
>CAZCOC010000233.1:0-817 GCA_964500075.1 uncultured Salinibacterium sp. | reverse complement strand
CCCTCGAGCAATTCCCACGACAAGTCGGTGTCTATTTCGAGCCCCGGCAGGGTCATCGTGTTGTCAAGGAGGCCCCGCATGGTGGCAACATGCTCGACCGTCGAGGCCAGGTTTGCGAAGAACTTGACGAACTGGAACTGCGCGTCGGAGCCTGCCGCTGCGCCCGTTGCCAAACGCCACAGACCGTCGCCGACCGCTTCGATGGTTGCAGCGCGTCGCGGCGGGTCGACGTAGTATCTGGCGGCCGTCGCCAACTGCGTGAGCGTCGTGCGGATCGTCGTCGACTCGGTTTCGCTACCGATGTTGTTGAGCACGAGATGCACGTAGTCGCTCGCGGCGGTTTCGGCGTCGCGAGTCGCATCCCACGCAGCGCTCCAGACGATTGACCTGGCAAGCGGGTTGTCGATGTCTTCCAGATGCTCCATCGCAACGGTGAGCGAACTGTCGTCGAGGCGGATCTTGGCGTATGCAAGGTCTTCATCATTGACGAGCACGAGATCTGGTCGCCTCGTACCGACAAGCGACGGCACTTCGGTGCGCACTCCATCGACGTCAATCTCAACCCGATGGTCGCGCAAGAGCTTGCCGCCGCGCAGATTATAGAAACCGATCGCCAAGCGGTGCGGGCGGATAGTTGGGTAGTCGTCAGCCGCCTCCTGAAGTACGGCGAACGAGGTGATTGTGCCAGCGGCATCCGTTTCGATTGAGGGTCTGAGGGTGTTGACTCCCGCTGTCTCGAGCCACAGTTTTGACCAGCTGGTCAACTCTCGCCCACTGGTCTTCTCGAGCTCGACGAGCAGATCGCTCAGCTCGGTGT
>CAZCOC010000232.1:0-2386 GCA_964500075.1 uncultured Salinibacterium sp. | reverse complement strand
GGGAGGGCATGTGACGACCGACAGCAATGTCACCTGGCTGACGGAGGAAGCCTTCGACCGTCGCACCGCAGAACTTGAGCAGCTCTCTGGCGAGGGCCGAACCGAGATCGCGAAGAAAATCGAGGCTGCGCGCGAAGAGGGTGACCTCAAAGAGAACGGTGGGTACCACGCCGCCAAGGAAGAGCAGGGCAAGATCGAGGCGCGCATTCGCGTGCTCACCGCACTGTTGCGCCACGCCGTCGTTGGCGAGGCACCGACCTCGACCGGAGTGGTCGAGCCGGGCACCGTCATCACAGCAACGATCCTGGGGGATGAAGCGACATTCTTGATTGGAAGCCGCGAGATCGTCGGCGACAGTGCTTTGGATGTCTACAGCGAGAAGAGCCCGCTCGGCACGGCGATTATCGGCCTCAAGGTCGGCGATTCGACGAGCTACACGGCTCCGAGCGGCAAAGCCATCGAGGTCAAGATCCTGAAGGTCGAGGCGTACGTCTCCTAACGGCGCGGCGCCCAGAAGGGCGCTGGGCGAGAAGTGCGTTGGACTAAAAGTCAATCCGCGGTTCGTAGCCTTCGTCGCGGAGCCGCTCGAGCACGAGTTCTGCGTGCTCCGGTCCGCGCGTCTCGATGTGCAGTTCAAGTTCAACTTGGCTGATCTGCATGCCGCTGCCGTGACGCGTGTGCAGCACTTCCACAACATTTGCGCTCGCTTCGGCAATGATCGCAGCAGTGCGAGCGAGCTGGCCTGGCCGGTCTGGAAGTGGGATGCGCAGCTTCAGGTAGCGCTCTGACGCAGCCAATCCGTGGCTGATGACGCGCTCCATCATCATTGGGTCAATGTTGCCGCCGCTCAGAATCACGACAGTCGGCCCGGTCGCCGTGATCTGCCCTGACAGTATCGCTGCGACCCCGACGGCACCGGCTGGCTCGACGACAAGTTTCGCGCGTTCAAGGAGGGTCAGGAGCGCCTGAGCGGTGTCGCCGTCGGTGACATTGACGACCTCATCGACGAACTCGCGGACGATCTCGAAGTTGAGGAGACCCGGCTTGCTCACCGCAATACCGTCGGAGATCGTCGGCATCATCGTGATCTCAGTCGCGACGCCGGCGGCGAGGGAAACGGAGTATGCCGCCGCGTTGACTGCCTGCACACCGATGACACGAATCGTTCGACCTTCGAGGGCTGCGCGCTGCTTGATCGCGCTCGCGACGCCCGAGATGAGTCCGCCGCCACCAATCGGAACGATCACCGTCTCTACATCTGGCACTTGGTCAAAGATCTCGAGACCAACCGTGCCCTGCCCGGCGACCACATCCTCATGGTCGAATGGCGGAATCAGGACCGCGCCGGTGCTCTTGGCGAACTCGGCAGCAGCTCGAAGCGGTTCCTCGACGGTGTGGCCGCGAAGTACAACATCGGCGCCGTAGTCTTTCGTGGCCTGCAGCTTCGGCAAGGCAACCCCGACCGGCATAAAGATCGTCGCCTTGATGCCCAGTTCGCGAGCCGCGAAGGCCACTCCCTGCGCGTGATTCCCGGCCGAGGCGGCAACGACCCCGCGGGCCTTCTCTTCGTCTGACAGGCGCGAGATGCGATTGTACGCCCCGCGAATCTTGTATGAACCGGTGCGCTGAAGGTTCTCACACTTGAGATAGACCGGGACGCCGAGCAGGTCAGCGAGGTAGCGGGACGTCTCAACTGGAGTCAGCTCGGCAACGCCTGAGACCCGGCGCCGTGCATCCTCAAAGTCCGTCAGGCTCGGCCCGACCACAATGGTCTTAGGCACGCGAGCTATCGGCGTTGTTGAGTGAGACGTTTGCCACCTCAATAGTCTAGATTGCGCGAGACAGGGATCGCGCAAGCGGTGTCCGCGCTACTCGCTATGGTCGAGGGGTGCCAGGCTCACTCTCCCCCGCGCTCGCGCGTCGGGTCGCGCTTGCGGCGCAAGGCTTCGGTCGAGCGCCGCAACCCGGCTCGGTCACACCACCGGTTGGCGCCCGTCAGCTGAACGCGTTGATCGAGCGGCTGGGACTACTGCAACTGGACTCGGTGAACGTGTTCGAGCGCAGCCACTACCTCCCGGCGTTCGCTCGACTCGGGAGCTACGACAAGGCAATTCTCGACCGATTGACGTTCGCTTCCCGCAGCGCATACACCGAGTATTGGGCCCACGAGGCGGCGATCATCCCGCTCGAACACTGGCCGTTGTGGCGGTGGAAGATGGCGGCCATGCGCGACCGCGACCTCGAACGACAAGCGTGGCCGCGCGAGAACCAAGCGATGCTCGACTGGCTGCGGGGTGAGCTGGCCGCGCGCGGCCCGACCACCGCGAGCGGCATCGAGCACGATGCGAACAAGCGCCGAGGACCCTGGTGGGGCTGGTCAGATGTC
>CAZCOC010000231.1:0-2391 GCA_964500075.1 uncultured Salinibacterium sp. | reverse complement strand
CTGCCAGCTGCAAGCAGCACGACAAGGCCGCTGAGCACCGCAAGGAGCAAGGCACCCGCAGTCCCAGCGAGCCACGGCAGCCGTGCCCCCGGCGCTGCGGCGAAAAACTCGGCCACCCCGGCAATCCACGCCGCTGGCAACCAGGCCAACCAGCACAGGGCCATCCCGACCGGGGGCAACACGGCAAGACAAAGACACGCCAACAATCCGATAACAGTCGCCACGGGCGCTGCCGGGGCAGCAAGCAGGTTGGCGATCACTCCGTAGGTCGGCAGCGTCGCGGCCAGCAGGATGATGACCGGTTGGCAAGCGAGTTGCGCCGAGACAGGAACCGCGATCACGACCGCGAGCCAGCGTGGCATCCACCCGCTGAGCCACCCCGCAATCGGACCTGACAGTACGAGCAAACCGGCTGTTGCAAGCACAGACAGAGCGAAACCGTAGTCCCGCGCAAGCCACGGGTCTGCGATCAGTAGAACGAGCACTGCGAGCGACAAGATGGGCACACCACCGACCGGCGAGCCGCGGCTCAGCGCCAGTAGCACGAGCGTGGCCATGACGGCGGCGCGCAGAACGCTCGGTTCGGGTGTCACAAGTACGACGAAGCCCAACAGCACAACGACGGATGCCGCGATCCGAACCGGTCTCGAAACTCCGAGTGCAGCACCTCCAAGCATGATGAGACCAACAACGATGGCGCAATTGGCTCCCGAAACGGCTGTCAAATGGCTGAGCGAGCTTGTCTTCATCGAAGCGTCAAGCCGATCGGTGACGGCACTGGTATCTCCGATGGCGAGCCCCGCAATGAGGTCCCCGCCGTCGCCAGGCAGTGTTGTCGTCGCGGAGAGAAAGCTCGAGCGAAGCGTCGCGGCCCACGCGAGGTACCACGGCGGTCCTTCGAGCGCGTGTGGCGCAGAGTCGGCGAAGAACAGCACGCTTGCATCGTCGCCCGGTTCGGTCGCACCGAGCGTTCCTTGCAACTCGATTCTCGTGCCGATCTCTAGCCGCGTTTCCGGTGCTCCCCCAAACACAACCACCGGAATCCGCCCGCGAAGCTCGGTGCGTCCAAACTCACTGGACCTGAACTGGACTGCACTGAGTTCGGCGCGAAAACTGCGGTCACCTGCGCGCCAAGTCTCAGTTGTGATTGCGATCGCCGTTACAACGGCCTGCGAGCGCACCACCTCCGCAAGGGCTGGCGGGTGACGCTGTGGCTCGCGAACCGCGATTGCGGTGGCACAGAGCGCAACGGCTGCGCAGACGAGCGAGATCAGAGCTGATGCGGCTGATGGGGAGAATTGGGAGGATCCGGCTGATCCGGCTGATCCGGCTGATCGCGAGGATCGGGAGGATCGGGAGGAACGAACGAGCGGGGCGGCGGCGATGAACGCACCGCACGCCGCCCAGGCAATTACGGCAACAAGGAGCGAATGGCCCGGCACCGCGATGAGCGCCATTGCCGCGACCCAGGCAGAAACCGCTGGCATCGCGAGACGTAAATCGAGGCTCATACGATGACGAGTTCGCGCAGACCCTCGAAGGTCTTGTCCCCGATGCCTGAGACGCTCTTGAGGTCTTCGATCGCGGTGAACCTGCCATTGGACTCCCGCCACGCGATGATTCGCGCTGCCAGCTCTGGGCCGACTCTTGGTAGGGTTTCGAGCGCCGCGGCATCCGCCGTATTGAGATTGACTTTGCCGGGCTGGGTCGACAGACCGGCCGGCGGTGCTTGGCCAATAACGGGCACAATGATCTGCTCACCGTCGGTCACAAACCGCGCCAGGTTCAGTTGCGCCAGATCGGCATTGTCGGCGAATCCACCCGCCGCCGCCACAGCGTCGACGGCGCGCTGCCCCTCGCTGAGTTCGTACAGGCCGGGGTTCACGACCGCCCCGAGTATGTGCACGAAGATCGATCCCCTCGCCGCGCTTGTTCCGAGTCCCGACCCCGGTATATCGACCTCCGCGCTCCCGGTATCGCCCGAATCGGGCCCGCTTGCACCGTCGATCACTTCGCGTTGAGCGACCGCGGTGCTTCCGGAGTCGCCAATCACCGACACGAGTACCGCGCACCCAAGCCCGACGAGCGCGAGCACGATGACCGCGCCGATCTTGACTCTCAGGCGCGCACGACTCGAATCGATCAGTTCATCCACTCGGCAATCGTGCGGCGACCCAATCGGTTGCGCACCGCGAGCCGCAAAACTGTGGAGGGTCTAGCCTCGAGTGGCGATGTTGACGAGCCGCGGTGGGCGCACGATGACGTTGGCGATTTCGCGATCCCCGACCGCGCGCTTCACCGCGACCGAGCCCCGCGCGAGTGCCTCAAGTTCTTCCCCTGACACCTTCGGATTCACCTCGATGCGATCCCGCACCTTGCCATCGACTTGAA
>CAZCOC010000230.1:0-2391 GCA_964500075.1 uncultured Salinibacterium sp. | reverse complement strand
TTCCTCACCGGCGTCGAAATCCACCCGGCGGCGTCGATCGGCCGGCGGCTTTTCATCGACCACGGCATGGGGGTCGTGATTGGCGAAACCGCCGTCATCGGGGATGACGTATTGCTATACCACGGTGTGACGATCGGTGGCACGTCGTCGGCGGCAGGCAAGCGGCATCCGACCATCGGTTCACACGTCGTTGTTGGCGCGGGGGCCACGGTGTTGGGAGACATCACGATCGGTGAGTCATCGGTGATCGGCGCAGGGGCCGTCGTGCTGCACGGCGCTCCGGCTAATTCTCTGCTCGTCGGGGTGCCGGCGGTCGCGAGACCCCGCCGATCCGCCGCTGAGAACAGCTTCTACGTGATCTGAGCACGCGCTACTGTGAAGTGCTTGTCGTGTGCACTCCCCATCGGGTAGGTGCACCTGAGACTCTTCGACGGAAAGCCCAAAATCATGACGAACCCGAACGCCGCCGCCGACAGCGCTGTCGCGACGGATGGGACCACCGCCTCGCCCGGTCTGTTCAGCTCTGCAGTGGTTGCCATTCCGCAGTACCGGATCGGTTGGCTCGCGCGCATCATGTACGGCAACGTCTTTGAGGGAATCGTCATTGCCGTCATCATCGCGAACGCAGCATCACTCGCTGCGTTGACATTCGCTGATCTGGACCCGCGTGTAGCCGCCGCCGCAATCGCGATCGACCGGTTCGCGATCATCTTCTACACCGTCGAAGTCGTCCTTCGAATCGTCTCGTACGGCACGCGACCGTGGATGTTCTTTCGCAACCCCTGGAATGTCTTCGACTTTCTCGTCGTGATAGCCATCCCTTTCCTCGACGGCGCGACGGTGATCTTCCGTTTGGTGCGTTTGCTGCGGATTTTGCGTATCTTCCGGTTCCTGCCCGAGGTGCGCATTCTGATGATCTCAATGATCAAGTCAGTCGCACCCTTGGCGAACCTGGCCCTGCTCATCGGCTTTCTCATGTTCATCTACGCCATGGCCGGCGTGTATCTTTTCGGCGCTGAAAGCCCCCAGCGCTGGGGCGACGTCGGTCAAGCGATGATCACCCTCACCATCATGCTGACCCTCGAGAACTTCCCTGACACGTTCCTCGGTGGCCTAGAGGTTACGCCGTTCGCGCTGCTCTACTTCCTGTCGTACATGTTCTTCATTGTCTTCACCGTGCTCAACGTGCTCATCGGCATCGTCTTGACAGCAATGGACCAGGCTCGTGAAGAGGTCGGTGCTGAGCGTGCTGCCGCAGGCTTGCCGCCGCTAGGGCTGTCGTCAAAAGCCGACTCGACTGGCCCAAGCGGTGAGAACTCCGTCGAGGACAACACCGTCAGCAACCTCACCGAGCTGGCCGAGCTCGATGCTGAGCTGAGCGCGATCGCCGAGCTGGGCGCGGCCTCTCCGGATCATGTTCGCCGGATTCGTGACGAGATCGAGCGACTTCGCCAGCGGGCGTAGCCGCACCGCCCGTAGGCTTGCATGGCATAGCCACTCGAAGCCCACACCACTCGAACCCCTCACCACTCATCCGAATGGAGACGCGATGTCGCGACCCTCACTCTCCGTGCAGCTCTACTCTGTCAGGGAGCAGTTCGCCGCCGATCCCACGACGACCGCAGCGCGACTGCACTCGATCGGGTTTCGCTGTGTCGAGCCATACGGTCTGACCGAGCTCATCGATGTGATCGAGCCGGCGCTGGCAAGCGCAGGATTGAGCGCCCCAACATCCCACGCGAGTCTGCTCGACGGCAACCACAAGGCCGCGTTCGCCGCGGCTCAGAGGGCTCGGATATCAACGATCATCGAGCCCTTCGTTCCCGAAGAACACTGGGCGACGCGGGAGCAGATCGAAGCGCTCGCGGCGCGCTTGACTGCGATAGCGGATGCCGCGGCGGACGAGGGCCTTACGGTCGGGTATCACAATCACTGGTGGGAGTTGGAGACGCTCATTGATGGCACCCCGGCACTCGAGGTGTTCGCTGATTCGCTCGGGGACCGTGTCGTGCTCGAAGTCGACACCTACTGGAGCACGGTCGGCGGAGTTGACCCGGTCGAGGTGCTCGACCGGCTAGGCACGCGGGTTGTCGCGCTCCACGTGAAAGACGGTCCGGCCACGCGGGAGCCGATTGACCAACTGCCAGCTGGCCAAGGAGTGGTGCCGATTGCCGCCGCACTCGCGGCGGCGCCTTGGGCCCGCCCTGTTGTCGAGTTCGACGAGTACGCCGGCGACATCTTTGAGGGACTCGCCGCGAGTTTCGAGTTCCTGCAATCGATCGGGATCAACGCTTGAGCGTGTCGGTGGGGGTTGGCGCGGTCGGTGCAGGGCCGGTCGGGGTTGGCCTGATTGGCGCTGGCGTCATCAGCAACCAGTACCTTGAGAACCTC
>CAZCOC010000229.1:0-2405 GCA_964500075.1 uncultured Salinibacterium sp. | reverse complement strand
TCCAGACCGTCAGATTCTGACACGCGGGTCTACTTTCATTCGGATGAGATCCGCGGCGAAGTTGAGAATCAGAATGAATATCGAGCCGGCGATGACGCAGCCCATCAACAGCGGTGTATCATTCTGACGCAGTGCCTGGAACGCGGTGAGGCCGATCCCCGGCCACGAGAACACCGACTCGATGAGCACAGCACCGCCGAGGAAGTAGCCGAGGTCGATCGCAAGCATCGTCAGGACTGGGCCTGATGAGGCGCGAAGGGTGTGCACGAGCAGAATCCTTCGCGGTGACATCCCCTTGGCCCGCAAGCCCTTGACGACATCACTGCGCAAGAACTGGTAGGCCTCGGTGCGCATGATTCGACTGGTCCATGCCGCTCCCGCGAGCCCGAGGGTGACGGAAGGCAGCACAAGCGAGAGCGGCGAGCCGGCACCGCCGAGAGGAAACACCGGCCAAGTGTAGGAGAAGAAGAAGAGCAGCACCAAGCCAACCCAGAAGCCCGGCAGCGCGATCACCAGTAGCGATCCGGCGAGGCTGGCCCGGTCGATGGCACCGCCAGCCCTAGCCGCCCCGGCAAGGCCGATAGGTATGCCCACCAGGATCTGGAAGGAGATCGCCCCGGCGGCGAGCGCCGCAGTGTATGGCAGCCGCTCGCTGATGATGTCCACCACCGGACGACGCTGAGCGTACGAGTATCCGAGGTTGCCGGTCCCGACGGCCACGAGGTAGCGACCGTATTGCTGGATGATCGGGTCGTCCAACCCCAGCTGATCGCGCACCTGTTGCATCTGCTCGGCAGTGCCCTTTGGGCCGACGATCGAGCGCGCGGGGTCCGTTGGCACGGCGAAAGTCAGCAGAAATGTGAAGGTGGAAACGGCGAATAGTGTCAGCACCAAACCGGCCAGACGGGTGAGTATGTAGCGCAGGCGCGGGCTCATAGCACGACGGCCTTCTCGCGGGGTCGGCCCGCGTTCTGAATCCCTTGGCCGACCAGATAGAAGCCGACGCACAGCGTCGCGAGGCAGATACCGGGTGTGATGATCAGCCACGGGTAGAAGAACTGGTCTCGGGATTCGGCGAGCATGAGGCCCCACGATGGCGTTGGCGGCTGCACCCCGAAGCCGAGGAACCCAAGCCCGGCCTCAAGCAACACCATGAAAGCGGCGTTCATCGTAAAGTACACGATCAGCAGCGGCTTCAGTTGCGGCACGATATGGGTGATGGCGATCCGCCACCGACCCGCCCCGACCGACCTGGCAGCCTCCACGAAGAGCATCTCGCGCAAACGCAGAGTCTCTCCGTAGACCACCCGCGCCGCATAAGTCCAAGAGAATGCGACGATGGTGAGGATCAGTACGATGGTCGATGAGCCGAAGGTCGAGATAACGGCCAGCGCGATCAGGAAGCCTGGCAGCACCATGATCGCCTCGGTGGTGCGCATGAGGATGAACTCAACCTTGCCTCGCATGACGCCCGCAATAACCCCGACTGCTGTAGCCAGCGCAAGGGCTAGCGCGTTAGGGACGATCGCGATGATCATGGCAACCTGAGCGCCGTACACGATCCGCGAGAAGAAGTCCCTGCCGAGGGCGTCGGCCCCGAGCGGGAATCCGGGTGTGCCCGGCGGCACCGGTTCGCCGAGCACGCTCAGCCCTTCTTTGGTGATCCGAGTGGGATCGGCCGAAGTGAGGACCTCCGGAAACAGCGCACAGAACGCCCAGAACGCGACCACGACCGCGCCAACAATAAAGTCGGGACGGGCGAGTCCCCTCAGTGCCTGCATACCGCCCCGCCGCCGCGTAATCGCGGCGGCGGGCGCAACCAGTGCCGCCGCCCCGGACAAGTTTTGCTAGCTCCCGTTCTTCCAGTACCGGTCCCAATACGTGCGGAGGATCGGCTCATAGTAGAAGTTCTCCAGCGAGGCCGACGTGAACGACGGTGCGTTGAACGTGCCGAAGAACAGTAACGGCACGTCCTCGAGCAGGAGCTTCTCGATCTCCGCGTACATGCCCTGACGCTTGTCACGATCAGCCTCGGATACTGCTGCGAGACCGAGTTCATCGATCTTCGAGTTGGAGTATCCGTTGAAGTTCGTCGGAGCATCCGTGCGAATGAGCGAGGAGAAGAGCTCGGACGGATCGGGCAGGCCCATTCCCCAGCCCACGTTCCACATACGGTACTGATTAGGAAGATCGGCACCGATGTCGTAGATATTGATGGCTACCGTTTCGAGTTCGACCGTGATTCCGACATCCTTCAAGTTCTGCTGGAGCAGTTGCGCGACCGAAAGTCCGGCAGTCTCGGTGCCCACTGGCAGCGTGAAGGAGATATCGGTTGCCCCGGCCTCCTCCAGCAACGCCTTGGCCTTCTCGGGGTCGTAGCCAAACACCGGCGCACTCGCGTCGAA
>CAZCOC010000228.1:0-2409 GCA_964500075.1 uncultured Salinibacterium sp. | reverse complement strand
ACCAAAGCCTTGCCGTACTCGTCTTCGCCTACGCCGTGCTCTTCATGCCGAAAGCCATCGGCACGATGCGCGCCGGGCTCGGCGACGTTCCGCCTCGGCTCGTGTCCGTGGCCCGCACTCTTGGGATGTCACCGCTGCAGGCATGGTGGCGAGTGACAGTTCCGCTCGCGCTGCCAAGCGTCGGCATTGGCGCCTTGCTCGTTGCCATTGCGACCATGAAAGAATTACCGGCGACGCTGCTGTTGCGCCCGACCGGGGTGCAAACGCTCGCGACCGAACTCTGGAACCGCACGGTGGTGTTCGAGTTCGGCGCGGCCGCGCCATACGCGGCACTGCTCGTGCTTGTTGCGGCAGTGCCAGCGGTGATTCTGTCTGGAGTGCGCAGCGCGGCGAAGGAGGAGTTGTGAGCGACCTCGTCGTGAACCGTGTCAGCGTGACCCACGGGTCAACGCTCGCGATCGACGACGTCTCGCTGAGCATCCACAGCGGTGAGTTGGTTGCTGTACTTGGTCCATCCGGATGCGGCAAGACCACCCTGCTGCTCGCGATCGCGGGCCTGCTGCCGGTGCGCTCTGGAACGATCAGCATCGGCGATCGTGAGATCTCGCGCGCCGGCCGCACCGTCGCACCCGAGAAGCGCGGCGTGGGGTGGGTGCCGCAAGAGGCTTCGCTGTTTCCGCACCTGTCGGTGGGCGAGAACATTGGATTCGCCGTGTCGCGGCGAGGCGACTTCAGCGGTGCGTCGCGCGCCGAGCGCATCGCCGAGCTCGCGAATCTTGTCGGCCTGAGCGACCTCACCGGTCGCGCGCCAAACCAGCTGTCTGGTGGGCAGGCGCAGCGCGTCGCTTTGGCGCGGGCCCTCGCTCCCCGACCCGATCTACTGCTGCTCGATGAGCCCTTCGCCGCCCTCGACACTCAACTTCGCACCGCACTGCGCCGCGAAGTTGCCGAATTGCTTCGCGCGCAGGGAACGACCTCGCTGCTCGTGACGCACGATCAAGAAGAAGCCCTGACCTTGGCCGACCGTGTTGCCGTGTTGCACGACGGGCGCCTCGTGCAGTTCGGCACGCCCGAAGAGATCTACCAGCGTCCCGCGAGCGACTGGGTGGCATCCTTTGTCGGCGATGTCGTCGAACTGCCGGGGCAGTGGCGCGCTGGCCGGGTGCTCTGCGCCCTCGGGGCCGTCGAGGCCAGCGCCGTGGGCTTTACTCCCGCCGACGGCGATGCCGTGCGCCTCATGCTGCGGCCGGAGTGGATCGTTCCGCGGCCCAACCTGCTCGCCTCCGCCGCGGCGGGCGCCGACGCCCGTGTCGCAGCCATCTCGTACGCTGGCCACGACGCGATGATCACCGCCGACCTCGTTGACGGGCCCTCCGTGCTGATGCGCATGACCGCGGTCGAGCTGCCGGAGGTGGGCGACAACATTCGCCTGGCCGTGCAGCGTCCCGGTTTGGCGTTTGCGGCCACGTAGCGACGCGACTCGGCCATCGGCCGGCCGGGTGTTGCCCCCCACCCCTCAGAAAAATGGACTCGGCCTACAAGCGCCTGAGCGCACTCCGTCGACTTCCCGCCCCGCACGGCCTTCCTCAGAAGGTTTCGACCGAACGGGGTCACGGCCAATTCCGCCCAACGCGGGGCGCGAACATCGCTGAGCGACGATAATGCCGGGCCGCAGAACGCCTCTCGGCGCAAGGCCGCTCGAAGCGGCTATTAGTGGAGCCCGGGGTTACTGCGGCCCGGCCCGTCAAGTTTAGCAGCGGGGCGGATGCCGCTACTCGAGATTTCCCGCACGGTACAGTCGCGCACACACTGTGAACTCTTCGGCCGTTTGCGCGAGCCGCGAGGCGCGGGCGGTCAGCTCGCTCGCTCGCTGTGGCTCGGTCGCGTCTGCGTCGTCAGCGAGGCTCGTGGACCCGGCTGCGAGGATTCGGCAGAACGAGGCCGCGCGGTCCAGAGCGATCCCGAAGTCCCCTCGAAACAGTCCGCGCAGAATTTGGTCTGCGAGCTCGGTGATCTCCGCTGGCCCGGTCGGGTTCGGTGCACCGGCCACCATCGGGTCGATCGTGCTGAGCACCTCGGTGCCGCGCTGGAAGGCGAGGCTGGTGCCAGCGGCATCCTGCCTGATGACAAGTCGCAGGAGGTAGATGCGCCACAGCGCGCCCGGGAGACTGCGCGGGCTCGACCGTGCCCAGAGTTCGGCGAGCGCGTCGAGGCCGTGGGTGTCCGTGTAGGCGACGAGCCGCTCAAGCACTGCGGGATCGTCGCTCTGCCGAGCGCGGCCGATGAGCGCGTGCGCGGTGTCGTGCGCGACCCGGAGAATCTGCGCAGGGTCTTCTCCGCCCTCGTACTCGTCAAACTTATCGCCCGAGTACTGGGTGGGCTTGTGGAAGTCGTCGGCCATCGAGTCAA
>CAZCOC010000227.1:0-2435 GCA_964500075.1 uncultured Salinibacterium sp. | reverse complement strand
CTCCCACTCGGCCGGCAGGTCACCGGTGCAGATCGAGGTGAGCTCTTCGAGAAACCCGTGCCGCGCAGCATCCGTCACCTCGGGCATAACCGCACGGTCCTCCAGAGGGCGGATGCTCGCATCGACGACAATCTCGCTGAGCGGCCGCCCGTGCCGGGGGTAATCCCGGTCGAAGTAGTTCGCCCAGCCGTCGGCGGCGATGCAGAAGAAGCCCGGCAGGTGAAAGCCCTGCCGGTGCAGCGTGTCGCCGAGGTGTCGGCTGAACTCCAGCCACGGCACGCCGCGCTCGGCCGCGAAGGTGTCGTCGGTGTAGATCACGATGGCGGCGCCATCGACCCCGGGCATCCGCTTCAGGGCGTTGATAATCGACAAGGAGACGCCACGATAGTCGGCCGTGCGCTTGCGCTGCGGCAGATCCATGCGAAACGCCGCGGCGGTCTGCTTTCCACTGAATGCCGCACACACGAGGCTGTTCGTCGCGGTGAAGCCCGCGATGAGCGGCACCATGGCAAGAAAGTCAGCGTCGGACTGGGCCTTGATCACGTCGGTCATATGGCCAGCGTGCCGGGTCACGACGGCGGGCGACCGCCGATAGCCGGCTTCTGTGGAGAACTCCCGGAGTGTGGCCAGGTGTGGAGGGGCACAGCACCGAGCAGATCGCGAAACCCCTACGCAGTCTCCAGCCAAGCCCGAAGCGCGGCACGGATGACGTCGCTTCGCGAACTCTGATCCCGCAGAGCGCGCGCGTCCAGCGCCGCGTCGAGACTCGGCTCCAGCCGCAGCGTTGTGACTTTCGCCGGGGCGTCGCCCATCGGCGGGCGGCCACGAGGCTTGAGGCGCGAGACGTCGTAGCCGCGCTCGGCCTCGTCCGCCCACTCCTGAATCATCTCGTCTGTAACAGCGACCCCGTTGACCGTGGCCCCTTCAATCGGAACCCCGTTGACTGTTATGTGCGTCATATCTGCCTCCTGTCGAGTAGAGCCCAGAACTTTCGCCGCGCGGGCATTGCGTGGATCACAACAGACCGCCCGCTGCCGAGAACGATCACAACCGTCTCAATGAGTCTTCCAGACGAGTCGAATCCGAGCCTCAGCTCTCGGTCCTCGGCCAGTTCCGCCATCACGGTGTACTGAGTTGCGGCAAGGAGCGCGTCGGCGGCGGAAACGCCATGTTTCAGCGCCGACGCGTGGATCCCTAGTTGGTTATCGTAATACATAAATCACGAAGTCGCGCGGGGGTTCTCGGCCCTCGCGGCGGCCCATCGTGCGTTGCGCGGCCCGCACACCGCGCACGCGCATTCAGCGAACGGATGCGGCGGTGGAATCACCAAGACCCTCGGAAACTTGTCGCCGTCGACATAGCTTTCGAACCGGTGCATGGGCCCGCTCGAGCTCCAGCCATCCGTGTCATGGGTCTGCTGCCCCAAAAAGGTGAAGCCCTCCGCTTCAAGCTCGGCAACGACCAGCCGCTCGGAGTCGTAGAACTCGTCGAGGTCTCGACCGGGATAGCAATCCGCCACTCGGTGCCCGACAGCGAAGTAACGCACGCTTTCGCGACGCACGGCGTCCCTGATCGCATCAGCATGGACATCCAGGGATCCCTCGAACTTCTCGGCGAGGCGACCGAAGTGCACGGGTTGAAGTCGTTCGTCAAGGCAGGCGATCCGCAGCTCCCAGCTCTCACGGTCGGTCGAGTCGTGGAACAGGTACAGGTGAAGGCCGAAGCCAGACTCAATGACCATCGCCCGAAGCTACAAGCGCTGAAGCCGAGCAACCCGGCGATCTGGCCAATCAGTGGATGCCCGTCAAAACCGCACCCTTGGGTGGGGAAAGCCCAGTGCGCTCAGGGCCACCGTCGGGCACAAGAGAACGAGCACCATGATCTAGCCATGTTTCTACCCAGAGCCCAGAGCCCAAGCCCAGAGCCAAAACGCGGCAGGCCGGTCGCGCGAATCGTGCCCGTCGACGACCCGACCGAGCACACCGGCATCGAACTGGCGAAGTGGCTTCACGCCAACCCGGTACCCCGCAGCTCCGCGCGAACAACCGAGGAGTTGGAGGCGCACATCGCCGCCGAGCGTGAAGCGTGCGATTGATCTATCTCGATAGCTGCATTCTCATCTATGCGGTGCAGGACGCATCCACTCGAGGGGATGCTGTGCGCAGCCGAATCGGGCGCGAAAAGTCCCGGCTCGCGATCTCCCCGCTGGTCATGCTCGAGTGCCTCGTCGACGCTCTTCGCCGTGACGACCAGCCCCTGCGCGACCAGTTCAATCGGGTCTTTAAGACGTGCGGGTTGCTCGACCTGGCAGTGCCTGAGTTCGTTCGAGCTGCCGAGTTGCGCGCACAGCACGGGATCGGCACCGCAGATTCGCTGCACTTGGCCGCAGCTCAAATCAGCGGATGCGACGAGCTCTGGACAAACGACACCAGACT
>CAZCOC010000226.1:0-2445 GCA_964500075.1 uncultured Salinibacterium sp. | reverse complement strand
CAATCACCGAAGACGATGGCTGAGCTTGCATAAGATCGTGCGAGAAACTTCGGGGAAGCTGACATCCCCGGTCCAAGTCGGGTCGAGCACTAATGTGGCATTGCCTTTACCGCCGACGCACGCGATGCCCGGATCGTCTGAATCTGTCCGAGATGGGCTCGCCAAGCTCTGAGCTTCTGTATTGTGTGCCCATGTCGACTCCGCAACGGGATGTTCAATTTGGCGAGGGTCCAACCCCAAGTGAAGGGTCGTATCGGAGGCGTGCCCCCGGTCTTGTGGTTGCAGCCCTAATCGGGCTGACTGTCCTAATCACGGGGTCGGGCGATGTCTGGATCACCATTCAGATTGTTCTGGTGATGTTTGCCGTCACGGTGGCTGTGTCGTTGGGCCGCAACCAGCGCAAACCGCGCTAACCGCGCAGCCCAAGCAGCGGCAGCACTTGCGAGAGGTCCCGCACATCGATGAGCACACCGGCAAGGTCACGTACCGGCGCTTTCGCGTCGAAGCCGATCGCGAGCCCAGCGATCGCCATCATCGGGAGATCGTTGGCTCCGTCGCCGACTGCGACCGTCTGGGACAGCGGAACCCCAAAATCGGCTGCCCATTCGCGCAGGGTTGATGCCTTGGCCTCGGCGTCGATGACGGGACCGAAAAGATGACCGGTCAACACACCGCCCGCGACTTCAAGACGGTTCGCCCGCCAGTAGTCCAAGCCAAGTGAAACAGCGATGGGGTCGAGCACCTCGTGGAATCCGCCGGAGACGACGGCCACGCGGCCACCGGCATCCTTGACGCCGGCAATCATCTCGGGCACACCAGCCGTGACAGTGACCTGCCGACCGACCGTCTCAAACACCGACACGGTGAGACCCGCGAGGGTCGCAACGCGCGCACGCAGGCTCTCTTCGAAGTCGAGCTCGCCGTTCATGGCACGAACGGTGATTCCCGCCACCTCCGAGAGCGACCCGGCGTGACCGGCGAGTAGCTCAATCACCTCGTTCTCGATGAGGGTTGAATCGACATCGAGCACGACAAGAAAGCCAGCCATGTGCTGTCTGCCTTCCTCGGTCTATCTGGGTCGGACTACGCCGTGACGTGCACTCCCTTGCCGACCACGGTGATGCCAGTCTCAGTCACCGTGAAGCCCCGCGCACGGTCAGCATCGTGGTCGACCCCCACGGTCGCGCCGGCCTCGACGACGACGTCCTTGTCAAGGATAGCCCTGCGCACGACGGCGTTCGGCATAATGCGGGCGCGCTCGAACACGACAGAGTCGACCACCATGGCGCCGGACTCAACAGTGGTCCATGGCCCGAGAACACTGCGTTCAATGTGGGCACCGGAGAGCAACGAACCAAGCGACACGATCGAGTCGATCGTGGTTCCGAGGTAGCCACGGGCATCCCGAACAAACTTTGCGGGCGGCGAGTTGAGTTGCTGGCTGAAGATCGGCCAGTCGCGGTTGTACAGATTGAAGATCGGCAGCGCCGAGATCAGGTCCTGGTGGGCGTCGTAGAACGACTCGATCGTGCCAACGTCCCGCCAGTAGAACCGGTCGCGGTCGGTCGAGCCCGGCACCTGATTTCGGTTGAGGTCGTAGACACCTGCGAGCCCGCGCGAGACAAAGTCGGGCACAATGTCACCACCCATGTCGTGGTTGGAGTCGCTCCGCTCTCCATCCCGAATGACGGCGTCGATGAGCACGTCGGCGTCAAACACGTAGTTGCCCATGGATGCGAGCACCTCGTCGGGCGAGTCGGCAAGGCCGACCGGCTTCTGCGGTTTTTCGTGGAACGCCGCGATGCGCGTCGGATCCTTCGCCTCGACCTCGATCACGCCGAACTGATCGGCAATGCCGATCGGCTGGCGGATCGCTGCAACGGTGAGGCCGAGCCCGGATTCGATGTGTGCGTCGACCATCTGGCTAAAGTCCATACGGTAGACGTGGTCAGCACCGACGACGACGACGATGTCCGGCTTCTCATCGCGAATGAGATTGAGGCTCTGCAGAATCGCGTCGGCGGAGCCGCTGAACCAGCGTTTTCCGAGCCGCTGCTGCGCGGGAACCGAGGCGACATACGCATCCAGAAGTCCGGAGAGGCGCCAGGTCTGGGAGATGTGCCGGTCGAGGCTGTGGGACTTGTACTGGGTCAAGACGACGACCTGTCGCAGCCCAGAATTGATCAGGTTACTCAAGGCGAAGTCAATGAGTCGGTAGCCGCCACCGAATGGAACCCCGGGCTTCGCGCGGTCTGCCGTAAGAGGCATAAGCCGCTTTCCCTCGCCTCCCGCAAGGACCACCCCGAAGATCTTCTGTGATGCCATATGGCAACAGTATGCGAGTGTGACCGGCGATGCGAGAAACCCGCAAGTGTTGCCAGACCGGAGGTGGAGTAACGTCGTGGCATGCGCGTCGACCTGATCACTCGTGAGTATCCGCCAGAG
>CAZCOC010000225.1:0-2462 GCA_964500075.1 uncultured Salinibacterium sp. | reverse complement strand
TGCCGATGCCGAGCGCCATCGCCCCGAACGCGCCGTGGGTGGACGTGTGCGAGTCGCCGCAGACGACCGTGATGCCCGGCATCGTGAGGCCAAGCTGTGGGCCGACGACGTGCACGATCCCCTGCTCGATGTCACCGAGCGAGTGCAAACGAATGCCGAACTCCTTGGCGTTTGCCCGGAGGGTGTCGATCTGGATGCGACTAATCGGGTCGGCAATCGGCCGGTCGATCAGTAGCGTCGGAGTGTTGTGATCCTCGGTCGCGATGCTCAGATCGGGGCGTCGCACCGGGCGGCCGGCGAGCCGCAGCCCGTCGAACGCTTGCGGGCTCGTGACCTCGTGCAGCAAGTGGAGGTCGATGTAGATGAGGTCGGGAGCGCCGTCTTCGCCCTTGACGACGAGGTGGTCATCCCAGACCTTCTCGGCGAGGGTTCGGGGTCTTGCAGTCTCTGTCATCACGCTGTCCTTCATCGTTTCGAGGGTAGCAGTCAGTCCAAACGTGCTACTCGGTGGGCTCGAGCTCTCGCGCGGCCTCGCGCCGAGCATCCACCCGAATCTTGATGAGGCTCGCACCGACCGCGACGGTCATCGCGCCGAGGATGACCGCGAGTGAAGTCCAGGTTGAGATCTCGGGCGCCCACTCGACGCCCTTGCCGCCGTTGATGAACGGGAGTTCGTTCTCGTGCAGGGCGTGGAAGAAGAGCTTGACGCCGATGAAAGCGAGGATGAATGCGATGCCGTAGTGCAGGTACTCGAGCTTGTCGATGAGGTCGCCCAGCAGGAAGTACAGCTGACGCAGGCCCATGAGGGCGAAGATGTTGGCTGTAAAGACGATGAACGGATCGGTCGTGATGCCGAAGATCGCGGGAATCGAGTCGAGAGCGAACACGAGGTCGGTGATGCCGATGGCGACGAAGACGATGAGGATCGGTGTGAAGACCTTCTTGCCGTCGACGACGGTGCGCAGCTTCGCTCCGTCGTAGACATCGGTGATCGCGATGCGCTTGCGCAAGAACCGGATGACTCCGTTCTCGGTCTGCTCCATGTCGTCATGGTTCTGGAATGCCTGCTGGATGGCGGTAAAGATCAAAAACGCGCCGAAGATGTAGAAGATCCACGAGAAGCTCTCGATGAGCTGGGCGCCGAGCAGAATGAAGATACCGCGCAGCACGAGCGCGATGATGATGCCGACCATGAGTACCTCTTGTTGGTACTTTCTTGGCACCGCGAATCTCGTCATGATGATGACGAAGACAAACAGGTTGTCGATCGAGAGCGAGTACTCCGTCACCCAGCCGGCGATAAACTGCACGGCTGGCTCGCTGCCTCCGACGATCAGCATGAGCACAGCGAAGATGAGCGCGAGGCCGACGTAGAACGTCACCCAGAGCGCCGACTCTCGCGTGCTCGGGATGTGTGGTCGTCGGTAAGCGAGGATCAGGTCGAAGGTCAGAATCGCGACGAGCACGACGAGCGAGCTGATCTCGAACCAGGCGGGTAGCGCGAAGTCTTGCACGGGCATCCGTTCAGAAAGAGGGGTTGGCAGTACTTTCGAAAACTTCTCCAACGGTCGATACGGGTTGGATGCCACGCTGAAAAACTCCTGCGATGAGCAAAACTCGCTGAGTTTCGATTATGGTGACCCCAACGGGATTCGAACCCGTGTTACCGCCGTGAGAGGGCGGCGTACTAGGCCACTATACGATGGGGCCGTCACGACAACCTTACGAGTATCCCATATTGGCGGGAGCTCTTCAAACACCGGGGGCATCATGAAGCTTCGATCGATTCGATCCGCGGCGATCGCGTTGACCGCCGTGAGCACACTGCTCGCGCTCAGCGGGTGCGCACTTCTCGGCCCGGAGCGCGACGCCAACGGCCAGGTCCTTGAGACGACCGTTATCGGATCAACGCGCCTCCTGATCGATGACTGCTTCTCCTTCGTCGATGGCACCAATTTGGCGGATGCCACGGTCACCCCATGCACCGAAGAACACGACTATATCGTGATCGGGAGTGGCGGATTCGATGACGCGTTTATCACCGACGCCGGCGGGCTGCAAAACGCGGTGTCGACATCCTGCAGCGAGAATTTCGAGACCTTCAAGGCCTCGGTTGCCGAGGGTGTGCGCCCGGAGCAAGAGTTCATCGTCTGGACTGCTGAGGAGGATGGTCAGAGCGTCACGAACTACCTGTGCGTAGCGACTGACGCGGTCGCGGTGGCCGCAGGGTAGCTGGCTGGCACGAGCCGAGGCAGGCGGGGAGCGAAGGCGCTAGTGCAGCACACGCAACGCGCCGGGCACGACCTCGATGTCGATCGGGAGCGGCGCAATCCGCTCACCGTCGGCGTATGCCACCAAACCCGGTGACTCGATGCGCACACGCTTTCCGCGGATGATGCGCACCCGACGGTCGGTGACATGCTCGCCCTTGAACACGCGCGGGAAGACGCGCATGAACGCGA
>CAZCOC010000224.1:0-2474 GCA_964500075.1 uncultured Salinibacterium sp. | reverse complement strand
CGAAGGACCATCATGAAGAACCTGCTCGCACCCAAGACCCTTACGTTCGCCGTGAAAGTAAGCGACACAGCGCGCTCGGCGGCTGAACACGCCGATATTATCGCCGAGCCCGGCTTCGGCAAGTACTTCACCGATCACATGGTCGACATCTGCTGGTCAGAACTGGGTGGCTGGCACCGCCCGCGCGTGCAGCCATATGGCCCGATCGAGCTCGACCCGGCCGCGGCCGTGCTGCACTACGGCCAAGAGATCTTCGAGGGCCTCAAGGCATACCGGCACACAGATGGCTCGATCTGGTCCTTCCGCCCGGAGGCGAACGCCGCCCGTATGCAGCGCTCGGCCGTACGGATGGCGCTTCCGGAGTTGCCGACCGACTTCTTCATCGAATCGATCAAACAGCTCATCGCAGTCGATGGCCGCTGGGTGCCGAGCGCAACAGAGACGAGTCTGTATCTGCGCCCGTTCATGTTTGCCAAAGAAGCGTTCCTCGGTGTTCGTGCGGCGAAGAAGGTCAACTTCTATGTGATCGCGAGTCCGGCAGGCCCCTATTTCGCAGGGGGTGTCACCCCGATCTCGATCTGGCTTTCAACCAAGTACGCTCGAGCCGGCAAGGGCGGCACCGGGGCCGCGAAGACCGGCGGCAACTACGCATCGGGCCTCGTCGCTCAGCAGGAGGCGTACGAGCACGGGTGTGCGCAAGTGCTCTTTCTCGACTCCGTTGAGGGCGAGTACATCGAGGAGCTCGGTGGCATGAACGTTGTGCTCGTCAAGAAAAACGGCACACTGGTCACGCCAGAGTCCGACAGCATTCTGGCTGGCATCACGCGGGACTCGATTCTGCAGCTCGCCGAGGATCGCGGGCACAAGGTCGAGCGCCGCGCGGTATCGATCGACGAGTGGCGCGATGGCGTGGCATCCGGTGAGATCACCGAGGTCTTCGCCTGCGGAACCGCCGCTGTCGTCACCCCAATTGGACGGCTCGTTGGCGCCGATTTTGAGGCGGGCGACGCGGATGCCGCGGCGGGCCCAATCACGATGTCGCTGCGCGAGGAACTCACCGACATCCAGTACGGCCGCCGGCCAGACCCGCACGGTTGGATGATGCGCCTCGACGCGTGACGGCGTTGCCTCACGCGCGCAGAGACTACGGCTTCCAGATCGCGAGTCCGATGTGGGGCGCGGCGTGCACGAAGTCCTGATCGGTCGTCAACAGCCGATGGTTGTGGTGGATCGCAAGCCGCGCGACGAGAGCATCAACAGTGCCGAGCTGGATGCCGACCTTCCGGCAGGTGTTCCTCAATTCGGCGGCCCCGATGTAGTCGTCGCGGTCGGGTTCGACCAGGGGCATGTTCGCGAATCGTTCAATGATCTGGGTGTGGGCCCGGTCTGGGACGAACCCCTGAAGGATCTCCTGCAGGATCAATCCGGTCGTGACAACGATGTCAGTGCCTCTGAGCGCGCGCGTGAGCTCGCTTACCTCCGGAGCGTCATGCGGGAGGTCGCGTCGGAGCGCGAGCGACCAGACGCTCGTGTCGACCAGAAGGCTCATCCGCGCGAGCGTTCGGCTTTGTAGTCGAACGACTCGTCCCACTCCAACTCGCCGACCAGCTCCAAGATCTTTGCCTGCTCACGGCGAGCGATGAACTCCGCGAGTGCGAGTGTGACAGCGGCCTTCTTCGTTTTCTCGCCGCTGAGCTGAAAGGCGTGGTCGAGCAACTGCGGGTCGATCGCGAGATTGGTTGCCATGTGTGTCTCCTCACACACGAGCCTACACAGATCCCCTCGCGCCTACGAGTCGGACACCGCAATGACGAGTTTGCCTTGCGCTTCGCCCGCTTCGAGTCGGCGCATCGCAGTTGGCAACTCGGCCAGCGGGTAACGGCGCTCAATCGCGGCGCGCATCGATCCGTTGGCGAGGAGTTCCGCCACCCGCTCAAGATCTGCGACCGTCGTGAGTGAGATGAGACTGCGGAGCTTCTGGCGCGATCCCGCTCCAAATGGGAACGGTGGCAGGCTCGCCGCGAGGGTACGGCTGAGCCCGCCGAGAAAGCGACTGCCACCTTCGCCGCCGACAATGACGAGGGTTCCAGTCGGCGTGAGCAGCGCGCGCAGCACGGCGAGCGGCCTCTGGCCACCGGTGTCGATGATCAGGTCGTACTCTCCGACGAGCCCGCTCGTGCGATAGTCGATGACCTCGTCCGCTCCCAGGGAGCGCACGAGCGCAACTTTGGCTGTGCTGCACACTCCGGTGACGTGGGCACCGGCCGCCTTGGCGAGCTGCACAGCGAAGGAACCGACCCCGCCGCCAGCGCCGAGCACCAGCACCCGTTGACCGGCCTCGACGCGGCCCTCGCGATTCACGGCCTGCATCGCGGTCAGCCCAGAGACTGCCGAGGCTGCGGCGTCATCGAAGCTCACGCCCGACGGCTTGTGAACGAGGTAGCGCTCCTTGGCGATCGCGAACTCCGCGAACG
>CAZCOC010000223.1:0-2490 GCA_964500075.1 uncultured Salinibacterium sp. | reverse complement strand
TGCGTCTCGTCAAGGGGGCGAACCTCGCGATGGAGCACGTCGACGCGACGATGCACGACTGGCCTCTCGCGACGTACAGCACCAAGCTCGACACCGACACCAACTACAAGCGAGTCCTCGATTGGGCATTGACCCCGGAACGCACCGACGCGGTGCGCATCGGGGTAGCCGGACACAACCTCTTTGATGTTGCGCATGCTTGGCTGCTCGCCAACCAACGCCGCGTGCAGCATCGGGTTGAGTTCGAGATGCTCCTCGGCATGGCGACCGGTCAAGCCAATGCAGTCGGGCACGACGTCGGCGGGTTGCTGCTGTACACCCCGGTCGTTCACCCAGGGGAATTCGATTCCGCGATCAGTTACCTGATTCGGAGGCTCGAAGAGAACGCGGCGAGCGAGAACTTCATGTCGGCCGTCTTCGAACTGGCCGAGAATGAGGAGCTGTTCCAGCGCGAGGCCACCCGCTTTCTCGCTTCGCTCGCCGCCTTCGACGACATCGATAGTGCGGCTCCAGGATCGAATCGCGACCAGAACCGCACCGGGACCGTTGAGCTGGCCGGCGCTACAGCGTTTCACAACACGGCCGACACCGACCCGTCGTTGGCTGCCAACCGCGGGTGGGCTCGTACGCTGCTCGAACGAAGCAAAACCTCGGTGCTGGGAGCTGCGACGATCGACGCGGCGCGGGTTGTTGACGCCGCCACGGTTGAGCATCGCGTTGCCGACGCTGTCGTTGCCGGGCACGCTTGGGGTGCACGCCACGCAGTCGATCGGGCACAGATTCTGCACGATGCGGGAGACGTTCTGACTGTCTTTCGCGGTCGCCTGATTGAGGTCATGGCGAGCGAGACCGGCAAAACGATCGCAGAAGGCGACGTCGAGGTCAGCGAGGCCATTGACTTTGCGCACTACTACGCCGAGCGCGCAACCGAGCTGGCGAGTATCTCCGAGGCAACGTACCGGCCTCCGACCCTCACCGTTGTCACACCGCCGTGGAACTTCCCCGTCGCGATTCCTGCCGGGTCCGTGCTCGCGGCGCTTGCGACTGGAAGTGCCGTGATCGTCAAGCCGGCACCGCAGGCCAAGCGAAGCCTCGCCGTCCTCGTCGAGGCGCTGTGGGAGGCAGGTGTCCCGCGCGAAGTGCTTGTGCTTATCGACGTCGATGAAGGCGAGCTCGGGCAGCAACTCATCGCGCATCCGGCGGTCGACCGTGTGATTCTGACCGGCGCATTTGAGACCGCCGAACTCTTTCGCTCGTGGCGCGCCGATCTACCCTTGTTGGCCGAAACGAGCGGGAAGAACGCCATCATCGTCACGCCGAGCGCTGACCTGGATCTTGCGGTCGCCGACGTGGTCAGAAGCGCGTTCGGCCATGCCGGGCAGAAGTGCTCCGCCGCATCCCTGGTCATTCTCGTCGGCTCGGTCGCCACGAGCAAACGGTTCCGACGTCAACTCGTGGACGCTGTTCGCACCCTGCGCGTCGGGTACCCGCAGAACCCCATCAGCCAGGTTGGGCCACTCGTTGAGCCAGCGAATGGAAAGCTCCTCGACGCGCTCACCGAGCTTGGTGACGGAGAGAGCTGGCTCGTCACGCCGCGCCAGCTCGACGAAAGCTCTCGACTCTGGTCGCCGGGCGTGCGCGATGGGGTCGCCTCCGGTAGCCCGTTCCATTTCACTGAGTACTTCGGTCCAGTGCTCGGGATCATGACCACGAACACCCTCGACGAGGCGATTGCCGCGCAGAATGCTGTCGCATACGGTCTCACCGCAGGCATCCACTCGTTGGAACCGCGGGAAGTGGCTCGATGGCTCGAGGCGGTTGAGGCGGGCAATCTGTATGTCAATCGGGGGATCACCGGCGCGATCGTTCAACGGCAGCCGTTCGGTGGTTGGAAGCGTTCGACGGTGGGGCCGAGCGCAAAGGCCGGTGGTCCGAACTATCTGTTCGCGCTTGGCGCATGGGAGCCAGTGCATGAAGAACCGGGAGCCAACATCACCCTGCGCGGAATCTCACGCCCGGTCGCCTCGGTGATCAAAAGGGCGCAGGGTGCGCTCGACTTCGAAGACTTCGATCGGGTTCGGCGCGCGGCGGAGAGCGACGAGCTCGCTTGGCAGAGCGAGTTCGGTCTCTCACGCGATGTCAGCGGGCTAGGCGTCGAGCGGAACGTGTTTCGGTACCTTCCGGCGCAGCTCACGGTGCGCCTTTCTGAGGGCGAGCGGCTCGGTGACCTCGTTCGGCTCATTGCCGCTGCAAGTCGGGCTGGCGCGCTCATCGATGTGAGCACACCGCTACCGCTACCGACTGTTCTCGTGCAGGCGTTCACCGATCCGTTGCCACCGGCGCGTGTGCGCGAGATCGTGATCGAGTCAGACGATCGGTGGCTTGAGCGAGTTGGCGGTGGAGAGTTGCGCACCGATCGAGTGCGACTCATCGGTGGGGATGCCGCGGCGCTCGCCGCAGCCGCGGGCACTGCCGTCGCGGTCTGGTCCG
>CAZCOC010000222.1:0-2491 GCA_964500075.1 uncultured Salinibacterium sp. | reverse complement strand
CGGTGCACTGTGGGCTTAGAGCTGTCGAGGATGCGGGCAAGTTCTTCGAGGGACGCACCGTCCGGATGCCGAGCAAGCTCGACGAGAACGGCGAGGACTCGGTCGGCGCCGACGAGACGATTGTCTTCGCGTTCGACCCCGGTTCGTGCCATAATTCCCTATAGTAGCTCGCCATTCCAATAGATGGAAAAAGGATCACCGTGGATGGAGGTACTCGATCGGGCCGCCTCTCCAATCGGAAGTGAACACGCGAATGAGTGAACTAGACGGCCTGATCGCCATAGTTACGGGCGGGGCATCCGGCATTGGTGCCGCCGTTGCCCATCACCTCAGCGAGAGCGGAGCGAAGGTCGCGGTGCTGGACCTCGACGCTGACCGAGTCAAGCAGTTTGCCGTCGTGACCGATGTCTCGGACAATGGCTCAGTGGTCGCGGCGATCGCCTCAGTGGTGGAAAAGTACGGTCGCATCGATATCGTCGTCAACAACGCGGGCATTGGAGCCCAGGGTGACGTGGCTGCCAACTCGGACGACGAGTGGCACCGCGTCTGGGACATCAACGTAGTAGGCATGGTTCGCGTCACGCGCGCGGCGCTACCCCACCTGCGCCTGTCGCCGTCCGCATCGGTCGTGAACCTGTCTTCCGTCGTCGCGACCGCGGGAGTGCCACAGCGGGTTTTGTACACCGCGACCAAAGGCGCCGTGCTGTCCATGACCCGGGCCATGGCTGCGGATCACTTAAGAGAGGGAATCCGGTTCAACGCTGTTAACCCTGGCACTGCGGACACGCCCTGGATCAACGGGCTGCTTTCCGGCGCCGCAGACCCGGCGGCCGAGCGTAAAGCGCTCGAAGCGCGCCAGCCTCACGGACGGCTGGTGACACCCGACGAAATCGCTGGTGCCGTCGCCTACCTCGCAAGCCCGCGCTCCGGCTCCACCACCGGTACGTCGATTGCCGTCGATGGGGGCATGCAGGAACTGAGGCTGCGCGCCCAATGACAAGCTTGGCGGGAGAGGAGTACTTCTTCTCTGTTGGCCTGGCAGTATGATCGCCCCCGACTGGCTTGTGCCGGAAAGTGATAATTAATGAGACTCGTACGAGTGGGACCCGCAGGCTCCGAGACCCCCGGCGCCCTCCTGAGTGACGACACGTTCGTCGACCTCTCTGATGTCGTCGAAGACTTCAACGAGGCGTTCTTCGCCTCAGGCGCCATTGCGACGCTTCCCGCAATCATTGCCGCGCGCACCGGCGAGCCGCTCGACGGCCGTCGCTTCGGTGCTCCGATCGCCCGACCACATCAAATCCTCTGCATCGGTCTGAACTACAGTGACCATGCTGCCGAGACCGGCCAGGCTGTTCCCACCGAGCCAATCCTGTTCACCAAGTCACCGAACACCCTCATCGGCCCGAACGACGATGTGCTCATCCCGCGCGGTTCAGAAAAGACCGACTGGGAGGTGGAGCTGGGGATTGTCATCGGCCGCCACAGCTCGTACCTTGTCGATGAAGTCGAGGCTGCGGCATCCATCGCAGGCTATGTGCTTGTCAACGATGTGAGCGAGCGTGCGTGGCAAATCGAGCGGAGCGGTCAGTGGTCGAAGGGCAAGTCGGCCCCGACGTTCAACCCTGCCGGGCCGTACCTCGTCACGCCGGATGAAATCGAAAACGTACTCGAGCTCCACATGACTCTCGACGTTGACGGCAAACGTCGCCAAGACGGTTCCACCTCCACCATGATCTTCAGCCCGAGCTTCATCGTTCACTACCTGAGCCAGTTCATGGCGCTCGAGCCTGGCGACCTCATCAACACGGGCACGCCACCGGGTGTCGGTTTAGGTCAGAATCCACCGACCTACTTGCACGGCGGCGAGATCATGACTCTCGCAATTACGGGCCTCGGTACTCAGACCCAGAACGTGATCGCAGACACCGGCGGGTGAGCCCAAATTCGTTTTACGACCGCAGCGATCCGACATAGTCGTTGAGAATAGCGCGAGCCTTGCTGACGGTAACGGTCGAATCCCCGATCACTGCCTGCAACCCGAGACCGTCGAGGAGGGCAACGATGAGCAACGCCGTGTTCGGCGCGTCGACCGTGCGAAACTCTCCGCTCGCCACCCCTCTGGAGATGATCTGCTCGAATGTGGAGCGCCACTCCGCGTAACGTTCCGAATGCACATAAGCAAGCTCGGCGAAATGCGATGCGCGCGCCCAGTACTCCATCCATAACCGCCAGTTTCGCAGTGAGTCGGGAGTCGAAGGAAGGGCCGCATCGATCAGGCTCATCAACTGGTCGCGCGCCCCGAGCAACGATCGCGACATAGCGATCGCCGTGCCGGTGTAGTCGGCGGATGCGTCGCGCAGCGCGGCGACCAGGAGCGCATCCACGCTGGGGAAGTGGTAGGTGAGGGTTCCGGGAGAAATGCCACACCGGGCAGCCACCGTGCGGGCAGACGCAGCGGGATACCCCTGCTCGGCAATGATGTCTTGTG
>CAZCOC010000221.1:0-2502 GCA_964500075.1 uncultured Salinibacterium sp. | reverse complement strand
CCCCGTGGGATCGCGCCCGCGCTGCCGGATCCGGTTCGCCGCGAGTGCAGGGACCTGGCACAGGGCGATTGAAGCGAACGGTAGACCCGGGGCTGGGAGCGGACCGTGCGATCCGGGTCGCCACAGGCCCGACACGGTTCTCCAAGACTTCTAGAGCTCCGCCGGTTCGGCGCGCCGTCCAACAGTGTGTGGGCTCACGACCGCCCGGCACCGCGGCTATTCGCCTCCCCGCGCAAACTGAGTTCGGAATCGCCGCCGCACCGGACGGCCGCTTTCGCTACGACAGCGAAAGCTAGACGCTACGGCGCCCAGTAATGCTGCGTGCAAGGAATGCGATGACCGCGATGACGAGTAGCACCACGCCAACCCACAGCAGGAAGTTGAGTGATTGCACGAAGCCTCCGGTGAGCAGGAGGATGATGGCCACGATTGCAACGATGACAAGTAAGGTATTCAAGGTTTTCTCCAGTCAGTTAGCAGAACGCCGCCGAGGTCTGGAGCAACACCCCTAGTGTACGCCTACCCCCGTGTGGGGGACACGGTTCGCAAAGGCAATCGCGCTCGCGGTAGATTCGTCGCGGCTGACGCTCGCCTAGAATCGGATAGGATCCATGATCATCGGTGTCAAACTCAGGAGGGGCGGCGCGACTGTGGAGGACCAAGCACTCCCAAATTTCACGGTCGAACAGGTCCGGGTCGCACCGCGCTGGGCGGTCCTGCAGCGCCAGATCGTCGAATCACTCTCACGTGCGGCGCCGGAATTTGTCGCGCGTTACACCCGTGATGACGGCAGCCTGATCTGGCGCGACGAGTGGCCAGGGATGGACGGCTCGGATGATCCATATGAGGCATTCCAGTACCTTGCGCTGTTTTACAGCATCAGTGGAGACGAGGTCGTGTACGACCTCGCCAGGAACATGTGGGACTCGATCACATGGCAGTGGACGCAATACGGCCAGATCGAACGCGAGTTCGACGGCTATTACGACTGGATGCACCACGGCGAGGCCAACCTCTTTCACTACTTCTTCGGACTGACCAAGCCCGAATCCTTGGTCGATCGGCAGCGGGCCGACCGCTTCGCGAGGATGTACACCGGGGAGGACCCGCTCGCCCCGAACTACGATCCGGAGCTTGGCATCGTGCGAGCCCCGCAGTCCGGCAGCAGAGGTCCGCGCTTTGTCGTCACCGCCGAAGACTTAGGCACCCACCGCGGCGTGCTTGACGGCTACCATCCGCCGTTCGAAGATCTCACCAGCGTGCCATTCCCGGCATCGACCACGCCGTGGCACGACGATAGCGTCTTTGCCGAGATCATCGAGAAGATGAATGAGCGCACGACGCGCGGAGACGTGCCGCTGAACCTGAACGCAACAGGCCAGATGGCACACGCGTTCATGTACTCGGCAGACGAGGGGCTTCGCACCTGGGTGGTTGAGTACCTTGCACGGTGGAAATCGCGGGCGCAGGCGAACGGCGGCATTTTGCCTGACAATGTCGGACTGTCTGGCGAAGTCGGTGAGTACCTCAACGGAAAATGGTGGGGAGGGCACTACGGCTGGCGCTGGCCACACGGCCTCCTGACCATCATTGAGCCGACCCTCAACGCCGGAATAAACGCCTTGCTGCTGACGGGGGACCCGTCGCATCTCGCGCTCGTGCGTCAACAGCTCGACGTCAACTTCGATCTCGGTCACGACGAGGGTGCCACTCGGGTTGTGCCCCATAAACACTTTGATAGCGGATGGACCGACTACCGAGCTCCCAACCCGCTGTACCCAATTCAGATCTGGGCGAGGAGCCTGGCGGACGAGGACCTAGCGCGAGTTGAGCGGGTGCGCGGGGATTCAGACTGGACGAAGGTGGACTATCCGGTCGTGCCCCTGACGGTCAAGCACTTCAACATGAACACGCGAGCATGGTTCTCGTACATCATCGGTACCAATCCCGAATTTCCAGAACGTGCCCTCGAAGCGAACATTGCCCTGATCGAGCAGCAGTTGCGACGGATGCGATCACCCGACGGAGATCCGGCCGGCTTCGGCACCATCCACCACATTGACGGGCACACCGAGGCCATCGACCTGCAGATCGACGGGTACGCGATCCACATTTGGCAAGAGTTCAACCCGGTGTATTTCGAGTCTCTCGTGCAAACCATGTGGGGAGCACCGATGCACATGTCCCACGGTGGGCTGCAACACGCGACAGTGCGCTACTACGATGGCGTAGCCAAGCGTCCAGGGCTGCCCGAGGGCGTTGCCGCGCTCGTCACAGCTATCGGCCCGGATTTCGTGGAGCTTGACCTGATCAGCCTTGAAACAGAAATCGCTCGAACAGTCGTTGTGCAAGCTGGCTCCTTCGGCGAGCACCGGTTCGGCACGATTTCGGTGGACACCGCCGAAGGTATCCCGGTGGACGGTCGGTGGTTTGAGGTGAGACTTGCCCCGGGCTCCGGCGCGAGCATCCGAGTCACGATGGAGCGCTACGTCAACTCGCCGA
>CAZCOC010000220.1:0-2531 GCA_964500075.1 uncultured Salinibacterium sp. | reverse complement strand
GATGGCCCTTGTCGCGGCCGTAACACTCGCCATCTACTTTCTCGTTGGCGAGCGCCAGGTGACCGCAACATCACCGCTCGCCGTCGCATTCTGGACGGCGGGCTTCGCAACCCTCTTCTGGGCCCCTTTCAGCGGATGGTGGCGAATCGATCCGGCCATCGTCCTTGAACCAATCTCCCTCGGCGGCAATCTTGAGGCGGTGGTGGTGCCGCTCTGGCTACCCCTACTTTGGTTGGTCGTGCTGGGGTCGTTTCTGCCCTTCCTGCTGTCGTTCGCGGCAATCGGCAGGCTGAAGGCGACACCCGCAGGAATCATTGCGTCCTCGGAAGTAATCTTTGCGTTCGCCGTCGCGTGGATGTGGCTCGGCGAGTCCCTCGATGCCGTGCAACTCATCGGCGCCGGGATCGTGCTCGCTGGCATCATCCTCGCCCAGAGTGCGAGAGCTGGGCGGGTGGTCGACGCAGACCTTGCCTTCAGCACTGACAGGATCCCTCGCTGATTCGGGCCGATGGTTCCGGTGTTGGCCCACATCTCTCAGAGAGTGTCAGTGGTAGAACATATCTTCGAATTGCGGGGATGTACCCCGCCTGATCTCGAAGGAGCACGCCATGACAAGACTCGACTTTGCACAACCCCCAGCGATTGGTCGAGCGGTGGTCGGGGTTGCGAGCATCCAGTTGCACGACGACCTATGGCGCATCACCAGAACAGACGGTGAGGTGCTCGGCTACGTCGAACACGCCGCCACTCTCGCGGGCAGCCGCTTTACCGCGAAACGGATGGTACAGCGACAGCGTCGCTTTCTGCCGATTGGTGAGTTCTGGTCGATGGATGACGCACTGGAATGTTTCAGGGTCTAGTTGAAGTTGCACGACACGGCCTGTCGTCCCAAACCAGTGTGGCCAGCGGGGTTACAGTGCCAGCATGATACTGGAGTGGTGGAATGACATTGTCCGATGGGCGAGCTCGAATCAGGGCTCGGCTCTCCTCACAGATGCGGTGTTGCCGTTCGCCGCGATTCTCGCCGGCGGTATCGTCGCGGCGTTGATCGCTCGTGGTGCGGTCAAGAAACTGCTTGCACAGCAGGAACGTGACCACAAGACCGCCGCGGTCGCCGCCCTGATCACCGCAGGCCGAAAGGCCTCACGCTGGAGTTCACTCTCGGCCCCGGAGCAGGACCACGTTGAGCATCAGTTCTCCGAAGCGGAGGTGCGCGTGCGGTTGCTCTCGGTGCGTGGCGCGGACCTCGCCGCCGACTGGGCCTCTCACCACCTTGCAACGATGAAGCGCAACTCGGCCAACTTCAGCTTTCAGGCCGACCACGACCTCGGTGCCCTTGAAGACGGACTGGTCGCGTGGCACCGCAGCCCTCGTCGCGCCAAGAAGCTCTTCGCTCAGGATCTCGCGGCGTGGAAGTACGACGATGGTGCAAGCGAAGACGCGCTCATCACCAAGCAACGCGAATGGGCCTCTGCACACGACACCGAAACACTGTCACACGCGTTTTCGATACCGGTGACGACGCCGTAGCGGTCCCCCCCCGTGTCGGTGCACCTTGCGGCGCGCTACCGCACCGCCGTCGTTGCGCGGTCACGTCCAAGCAGGTCACGGTGGTGTGCGATCGCGTGCCAACCATCGTGGCCGAGCAGTTCGGCGATCGAGCGGGCTTGAAGCTCGCCGTGTTCGAGAACCAACAGACCACCCGGGCGCAGCAGTCGTTGGCCTGTCAGCGATACCTGCCGCACCACATCGAGACCGTCCTGGCCTCCGTACAGCGCAAGTTCTGGATCGAACATCCGTACCTCAGGGTCGCGCGGCACCCCCCCGATCGGAATGTACGGCGGATTCGAAACGACGACGTCGACTGTGCCGTTAAGCGCGGGCAAGGCAACCGTGAGATCTGCCAAAACCAGCACCGCATTGTCCGCACCAGCACGACGGTGATTCTCCGTCGCCCAGATGAATGCCAGTGGAGATACTTCGACCCCGTAGACCCGAGAGTGCGGTACTTCGGTCGCCATAGCTAGCGCGAGTGCACCGCTGCCGGTGCCCAGATCGACAGCGATCGGCTGTGCCTTTGCAGTCGCCGCGAGAGCGTCGATCGCATACTGGACCACCAACTCGCTCTCCGGTCGAGGCACGAACACCCCCGGACCGACGGCGAGTTGGAGGTGCCGAAACGGTGCAACTCCGGTGATGTGCTGCAGCGGTTCACGCGCTGCACGTCGCTCAATCATGCGAGCAACGGTGACCGCATCCTCGAGGCCGATTGCGGCATGAGTTGCCACCTTCGCCTGCACTCCACCGCGGCTCAGCCCGAGAACGTGGCCGACGAGCAACTCGGCGTCCACGCGCGCGTTTGGCACGCCGGCGGCGGCGAGCACGGCGACAGCGCGGTCGAGCGCGTTGGCAACCGAGGTTGGGGTGGGGTTCATGGGCGTGGTGGCTTGGAGTCGCGCTGCAGGCTATTGAACCGGCGGCATCAGGAGTCCGAGCCGAGATCGGCCAGTCGGCCTTCCTCATCAAAGGCG
>CAZCOC010000219.1:0-2544 GCA_964500075.1 uncultured Salinibacterium sp. | reverse complement strand
CCGCTCGGTAGCGATATCGGCCACGGCGATTCTGGCCACGACGATTCTGGCCACAGCGATATCGGCGACGGCGATTCGAGCGACGGCGACTCCGGCCACGACGATTCCGTCGACGGTGCCATGCCCGACTTGGCTGTGCCCGGGATGGCGATGCCCGGGATGGCGACCCGTGAGCGGATCCTCCAGCTCGAGAGCCTCAGCGGACAAGCTGCCGAGGTGCAGTTTCTCGAGTTGATGATCGCGCATCATCGCGGTGGGGTCGAAATGGCGGCGGCGATCCTCGAGCGGAGCGACGTCAACGTCGTGCGCGATTTGGCATCGGGCATCCTGTCAGTGCAGGAGTCTGAGATCGCACTCATGGAGCGCATGCTTGCGGAGCGGCGCTGAGGCCCGTGCGTCGAGCGCGCCCATGCCACCAGCACGCGCGTGCATCCGGCGCATCGGCGCCTCCGGCCATCCACCGCGCGAGTCGGCCGTCCTCAACCCTCAAGCACCTGTTCCCGATAGAGCGTCGAGTACACGCCGTTACGGACGATGAGCTCTTCGTGAGTGCCGCTCTCTACTATTCGACCAGCCTCGACGACGAAAATGACATCTGCCGAGAGCACCGTCGAAAGCCGATGTGCCACTGCGATCGTCGTGCGCCCGCGGGACGCTGAGTCGAGTGCTCCTTGCACGATCCGCTCGGAGATGCTGTCGAGCGCGCTCGTGGCCTCATCGAGGATGAGCACTGCTGGGTCCTTGAGCAACACTCGCGCGATCGCGACGCGCTGCTTTTCGCCACCGGAAAGCCGATAGCCGCGCTCTCCGACAACGGTGTCGTAGCCAGCCGGGAACGAGGTGATCGTGTCGTGAATGTTCGCAGCTTCGGCTGCCGCCTCAAGTTCTTGCTGGGTGGCAGAAGGCTTCGCGTACCTCAGGTTCTCCGCGATCGTTGCGTGGAACAAATACGTCTCTTGACTGACGATCCCGATGGTGCGCACGAGTGAATCGAGTTGCAGCTCTCTCACGTCGTCACCCGCGAGGAGCACCCGACCGCTCGTGACGTCGTGCAGTCTCGGAATCAGATATGAGACGGTGGTCTTTCCCGCTCCTGACGGACCGACGAATGCCGCAAACTGCCCGGGTTCGATCGTGAACGAGATCCCTTTGAGGGTCGCCGGGGTGTCCTCTCCGGCATCCGGATACCGGAATACAACGTCATCAAACTGCACTCGGCCAAGTTGCTCGGGATGCACTGGATGCGCGGTCGGACTGTCGACGATCGCTGGCACGAGATCGAGGTACTCGAAGATTCTCGCGAAGAGTGCCGAGGAGGTCTGTAGATCGAGAGCAACTCGCAGCAGACCGAGAAGCGGGAACATGAGTCTGGCCTGCACAGTCGTGAATGCGACGATCGTGCCGGCGGTAACGTCAACACCCCCGGTAATCAGCCAGGCCGCGACGACGTAAATCACCGCCGGAATGATCGAGAGGAAGATGCTCACCATTGCGAAGAACCACTGACCGCTCATCTGCAGACTGACCTGCAAGCGCACTTGGTTTTCGTTCTCGGCGGCATAGCGACCCACCTCCGCTTGCTGTTGACCGAAACTCTTTGCGAGCAGGATCCCTGAAACGCTCAACGACTCCTGCGTGATCGCGGTCATATCGCTGAGCGATTCCTGAGTCTTGGTCGCGATTCTGGCTCGCACCTGACCGACCTTGCGCTGCGCGATGACGAGCAGCGGCAAGAGAACCACCGCCACGATGGTGAGTTGCCAGCTCAAGATGAGCATGCTCACGAACGCGGCGATCACCGTGACGGTATTGCCAATCACGCTCGAGATGGTGTTGCTCAGGACTCCGGCAACTCCCCCGACGTCGTTCTGAAGTCGTGATTGGATGATGCCGGTCTTCGTGCGCGTAAAGAACGCCAGTTCCATGGCCTGCAAATGACCAAACAGACGGATGCGCAGCGCCCCCATGACCGAATTGCCCACGGTCGCGGTCAGGTAGGTCTGCCACACGCCGAGCGCCGCCGACACGACCCACAGCACGACCATGATCGTGACAAGTTCGACGAGCACCGGCAGGTCTGGCTGACCGTCGGGCGGAAACAGTCCCCGGTCAAATGCTTGTGCGGTTAGCAGCGGCGGAAACACGCTGATGCCTGCACTGATGAGCACCAGCACGATCGTGACGGTAATCGCGGCCCGATACGGCGTGAACAGTTCGGCGATGCGCGAAATCAGGTCTGGAATTGTTGGAGCGCTTGCGTTCTCGGCTCGCTGCGCCGCGACATCCCGACCGCTTACTCGACCGCCACCACGGCCGCCGCCTCGCATTCCGCTCACTGGGTCAGCCTAAGCCGGAGTAGGTGAGTCCGCTTAAACGAGCAATGGCGCCGTTTTCGAAACCGAAAACGGCGCCATTGCTCGACACGAAACTACAACTACTTCAGAGTGACGGTTGCGCCAGCCTCTTCGAGAACGGCCTTGGCCTTCTCGGCGGCTTCCTTGCTCACGCCCTCGAGCACGACGCCGGGAGCGCCATCAACGACCG
>CAZCOC010000218.1:0-2555 GCA_964500075.1 uncultured Salinibacterium sp. | reverse complement strand
TGATCGTCCATACGTGCATTTCGACACCGAGCGAGTGGAGTTGATCAAGCATCCGTGCCGTTGTCACCCTGAGACCCAGAGCCTGCTCCGGCACTTGCACTGCGACTGTTCCGCGAAGTGCGTGCGCCATGATCGGTTTCAGACCGAGCTTGCCTGCGATGAGCGCTTGAACAAAGCGCGGAGCAGAGGTGGAGGTTGCGACTCCAGGCAATTGGGCGACCGCGGCCAGGCGCCGCTGCTCGCTGAACGACGACACGAGCACGCGATCGGTTGCTCGGAGCGCGCGAATGGCATCAACAGTCGGCTGAACGGCAGCGGCGGACTTCACGTCGATGTTGAATCGCGCCTCCGGGAAGGCGTCGAGTGCCACGGCGAGGCTGCTGAACGTCTGCCCGCAACCGAGATCAATGCGCCCAAGTTGCGCCAGCGTGAGCGCCTCGACGTTGCCGTCGCGCCCCGCAACCCTCGAAAGCTCAGGGTCGTGACTGATGACAGCGACACCGTCCGAGCTCGCATGCACATCAGTTTCGATGTACCCAACCCCGAGCGCCAAAGCCTTGAGAAAGGCGAGCAAGGTATTTTCCGGCGCCGCGACCGCGAGCCCTCTGTGGGCGAACACTCGCGGACGGGCCGGGGACAGATACCTACTTGGCTGGAGTGGACCTACCACCGAGGAAGCCTTCGGTGATGCCCTTGAGTGCCTCAGTCAGTTCGGCCGGGATGATCCACATCTTGTTTGAATCACCCGCGGCGAGCTTCGGCAGGGTCTGCAAGTACTGATAGGCAAGAAGGTCGGCTGACGGGTCGCCCGCGTGAATTGCGCTGAACACCGTCGCGATCGCTTCGGCCTCGCCCTGTGCGCGCAGCACTTGCGCCTTTGCGTCACCCTCGGCCTCGAGGATGCTCGCCTGCCGTGAACCTTCGGCCTGCAGAATCGCGGCTTGCTTCGTTCCCTCGGCGGTGAGGATCTGGGCGCGGCGGTCACGCTCGGCGCGCATCTGCTTTTCCATCGAGTCTTGGATGGAGACGGGCGGGTCGATCGCTTTGAGCTCAACTCGACCGACGCGAACCCCCCACTTGCCGGTTGTCTCATCAAGCACGACGCGCAGCTTGCCGTTGATCGTATCGCGGCTCGTGAGGGCTTCCTCAAGGTTCAGACTTCCGACTACGTTTCGCAGGGTTGTAGTTGTGAGTTGCTCAACGGCCCCGAGGTAGTTGGCAATCTCATAGGTCGCTGCCCGAGCATCGGTCACCTGGAAGAAGACCACCGTGTCGATCGAGACGACGAGGTTATCTTCGGTGATCACCGGCTGCGGTGGGAACGAGACGACCTGCTCGCGCATGTCGAGCAGCGGGCGAACACGATCAATGAACGGCACCAGAATGTTCAGGCCGGGCATGAGGGTCTTATGGTACTTGCCGAGGCGCTCGACGACGCCGGCGTTCGCCTGCGGGATGATGCGGATCGAGCGGAACAGCACGACGATGACGAAAATCGCCAACACCGCAAGCAGCACGATCACGAAAAGCTGGCCGATGAAGCCTGCTGGGTCGAGCATGGGGTTTCCTTTCCTCAGGCGGGCAGTGCAGAGTCTGGTTCTGGGGCAACGCTGCCAAGTGGCGCGACGACCGCGATGGCACCGTCGATTTTGGTGACGACAACACGATCGCCCTCAACCAACGAGGCGGATGCCGCGACCGACGCGAGTCGGCTTGTCCACGTCTCCCCATTGTCGAGCTTGACAATTCCCGCGCCTTCGACGAAGTCGGTCATCACGCGAGCGCCCTGACCGGAGAGCGCCTCGACGTTGCTGAGTGCCGGATCGCCGCCCTTGTGCAATGTGAGCAGCAGGAGGGGTCGGATGATGAAGATGAGCAACGCCGAGATGATCGCCGCGAGCCCAATCTGAATCCACCATTCCCAGCCGAGCAGGTTCGAGCCGAGGCCGCCGACGAGGCTCCCCGCCGCAATCATGAGGAAGGTGAACTCGAGCGTCACGAGCTCTATGACAACGAACAGCACAACGAGGGCAAGCCAAAGTATCCACAGGTACTGCGCCAGATCAACGAACATGGCCTGCTCAACCCTTCACTAACTCGGCGGCAGCCGCACGATGTCTGCTCGGCTCGACGTTATCATCTCGACCGTGGCCACTACAGTCGAAGCGTGAATAGCCCAACCCCAAATCCTCTGTCCGCAAATCCTCTGTCGCCAACAGCCTTGAGCGGCAAGCGCATCCTCGTCACGGGATCATCCCGCGGAATCGGGGCGGACACCGTGCGATACTTTGCCGGCGCTGGTGCAAGCGTTGTCGTCAACTACCGAAACAAAGAGGCACGAGCCTTGAAACTCGTCGCCGAGTTGCAGGCGGCTGGCGGAACGGCGATCGCGATCGGCGCTGACCTGACTGACGCGGCATCCGTGGCTGCACTCGTCGAGACCATCGACCGCGAACTCGGGGGACTGGACGTACTCGTCCTCAACGCGTCCGGCGGCATGGAGAGCGGCATGGCCGAGGACTACGCCATGAAGCTCAATCGGGATGCGCAAGTTG
>CAZCOC010000217.1:0-2556 GCA_964500075.1 uncultured Salinibacterium sp. | reverse complement strand
GACTGGCTAATCGAAATGACGAGCGTCTTTGCGGTAAGGATCGGGTCTCGGTAGCGGAACTCGTGCGAGAGCTCAACATCGACCGGTATGCGGGCCCACTTTTCGATAGCGTACTTGCCGAGCATCCCGGCATAGGAGGCCGTGCCGCAGCCGATGATGACAATTCGGTCGAGGTCAGCGAGCACAGCGTCACCGATTGGGTCGAGCTCCGGAAGCTTCACTAGCCCGTCGGCGACACGGCCGAGAATCGTGTTGGCCACGGCGTCGGGCTCTTCGCTGATCTCTTTGGCCATGAAACTCGACCAGCCGCCCTTGTCGCTAGCGGAGGCATCCCAGGCAACCTCGAACTCTTCGGTTTCGACCGGGTTGCCGTCGAAGTCGATGACCTCGACCGAGTCCGGACGGATGGTGACGATCTGATCCTGGCCGATCGCGACCGCGCGACGAGTGAAGGCAACGAACGCCGCGACATCCGAGCCCAAGAAATTCTCGCCGTCACCGAGCCCGATGACGAGTGGCGAGTTGCGGCGAGCGCCGACAACCACGCCGGGCTGGTCCTCGTGCAAAACGAGCAAAGTGAAGGCGCCGTGCAGGCGGGCCACCGTACGACGCAGTGCCTCGGTGAGGTTGCCGACCGTGGCGTACTCTCGGCCGACGAGCAGGGCGGCGACTTCGGTGTCCGTCTCGCTGTGGAACTCTGCGCCCTCGGCCAGCAGTTCGGCCCGGAGCTCGGCGAAGTTCTCGATAATGCCGTTGTGGATGAGGGCGAGCTTGCCGTCAGCACTGAGATGGGGGTGCGCGTTGCGATCGGTCGGGCCGCCGTGCGTAGCCCAGCGGGTATGACCGATGCCGGTCGCGCCATCGCCGAGCGGACGGTCTTCAAGGTCGTCAATGAGGACTTGCAGCTTGCCAGCGCGCTTGCGTGTTCCAAGGTGTCCGTCAACGTCGATTATCGCCAGACCTGCGGAGTCGTACCCGCGATACTCGAGACGCTTGAGACCTCCGAGGAGCACCTCGAGACTCTTGTTGGCACCGACGTACCCCACGATTCCACACATACGCTCGATTCTAGGCTCGCTCGTGCCGCGGCGGCTCGCAGCTAGGATTGGGCGGTGTCCGACCCCCCCTCCACGAACGGCCATGTATCGCCGTTCCTCGAGCTGGATCGTAGCGACTGGGCAGCCCTCGCGCCGACAATGAAGGCACCGTTGACCCAGACCGAGCTCGTCGAACTCCGCGGGCTCGGTGACTCCCTAGACCTCATCGAAGTCGAAGAGGTCTACCTTCCCCTGAGTCGCCTACTGAACCTCTACGCGGAGGGCGCACACCGGCTGCACCAGGCGACGACGACGTTTCTGGGGGCGCGGTCAGAACACACGCCCTTCGTTATCGGGATCGCCGGTTCCGTTGCGGTGGGCAAGTCAACGGTGTCGCGCCTGTTGCGCGAACTCATGAGCCGCTGGGAGGGCACGCCGCACGTGGAACTTGTGACCACAGACGGCTTTCTCTTCCCCAATGGCGAACTCGAGCGACGCGGCATCATGGACCGCAAGGGCTTTCCCGAAAGTTACGACCGCCGCGCACTGTTGCGCTTCGTCAGTGCAGTGAAGTCTGGCAGCAAGGAGGCGCGCGCTCCCTTTTACTCGCACTTGGCATACGACATCGTGCCCGACGCGGAGATCATCGTGCGCACCCCTGACGTGCTCATCATCGAGGGCCTCAACGTGTTGCAGCCACCCGCCCCCGGCCATAGCCTCGCCGTAAGCGATCTTTTCGACTTCACCATCTATGTGGATGCTCGAACCAACGACATCGCACGCTGGTACGAGGAACGCTTCGTGACCCTGCAGCGCGGAGCCTTCGCCAACCCCGCATCGTTCTTTCATCGCTACTCGACGCTCACCGAGGACGAGGCTCGCGCGCTTGCTCGGGAGATCTGGAAAACGATCAACGAGCCAAACCTTGTGCAGAACATCCTGCCGACCCGGCCACGGGCATCGCTCGTGCTGCGCAAAGACTCGACCCATGCGGTTTCGAGCGTGCTGCTTCGGAAGACCTGACCGGCGCGGTCGGCTTGCACGCGCGGTCAGCCTCTGGGGTCGACCACTCGGGCCAACCACCTAGGCTAACCACCTGGGCCAACCACCTAGGCCACCTAGGCCACCTGGGCCACCTAGGCCACCTAGGCCAACCACGTAGGCCACCTAGGCCACCTAGGCCAACCACCGGGGCCAACCACCTAGGCCAACGCGGCCACTCACCCGGTGTGGGTGAGGAGGTGGTGGAGTGCTTTGCTTTTCGATGGCATGGGGATGGGTTTCTGCTCGGGATCAATATCCGGTGGTGGGATCAGCCAGTAGGTGGCGCCGTGGCGTTCGATTTCCCAATGATTGTTGTGGACGAGGAGGTGATGGTGTCGACACAGGAGGACACCGTCTTTGATGTTCGTTTCGCCGTGGTCGCGATGCCAGTGGCGGATGTGGTGTGCTTCTGTCCAGGCGGGTGGGCGTTCGCAGGCCGGGAACAGGCAGCCACCGTCTCGGGTGGCGAGGACCA
>CAZCOC010000216.1:1265-2594 GCA_964500075.1 uncultured Salinibacterium sp. | reverse complement strand
AGATGGATGAGTTGCGCGCCTGCGTGGTTCGCAGTGCCGTCGGGTCGACAGGAACGTTCGCCTGCGCTGATCCGCTGGTCAATGCCATCCACGACATTGCCGTTCGTACCGAGTCGAACAACCTCCACAGCGTGCCGACCGATTGCCCGCAGCGCGATGAGCGCCTGGCCTGGCTGAACGATATGACTGTGCGAGCCGAGGAGGCGGTGCACAACTTCGACCTCGTGCGGCTCTACCGCAAGTGGATTCAGGACATTGCGGATGCCCAAGGCGAGCAGACTGGTGCAATCACCGACACGGCGCCCTTCGTGCGATACGGCCGACGCCCCGCTGATCCGGTGTCGAGTAGCTACCTCGTGGTCCCATGGTTGCTCTATCGCCATTTCGGAGACACGCGCACGATGGAGCGTCACTACGACGGCATGGTTCGGTGGACCGAGTATCTCGATAGTCTCGCCGCTGACGACATTATCGAGCAATCCGCGATTGGCGACTGGGCCCCCCCGGTGAGCGAGTCGGTGTCTGGGAGCATCGGCGCTGGTGCCGTCTCGGCCACGACACCGGGTGGGCTGGTTTCGAGTTCGTTCCAGTTTCTCAACAAGACGCTCTTGACGCGGATCGCGCGGGTGCTCGGGCGCGACAGGGACAGCGACGCCTTCGCTGCCGACGCCGATCGCATCCGAGACGCAATCAACAAGCGATTCCTCGATCCCACCGCCGGCAACTACGGCCCGGGAAACCAAGCGTCGAACGCGCTCGCGCTGTACCTTGATTTGCCACCGGCAGAAGTTAGGCCAACGGTGCTTGCCAACCTTGTGGCCAACATCGAGGCTCACGACTTTCACCCGACGACCGGAAACCTCTGTACCAAGTTCATGATGGACGTTCTTGCTCGTGATGGCCGTGCGGATGTTGCCTACCGGCTCCTGACACAAGACACCTACCCGAGTTGGGGATACATGGTCGCGAACGGCGCGACGACCGTGTGGGAGCGATGGGAGCATGTGACCGGTGGACCCCTTGCCGGGATGGCCTCGCACGACCACCCGATGTACGGCGCCGTTGACTCGTGGATGTATCAAGTGCTCGCTGGGATCGGGGTAGACGACGATGCCGAGGGCTTCGGTCGCATCCGATTCGCACCGCACTTTGCCGCGAGACTCGACTGGGTGACGTGCGAACTTGAGACCGTGCGTGGGATTGTGAAGTCGGCATGGCGAATTCAGGACGGCGCTCGCATCGTCACCATCACGGTGCCACCGAACGCGCAAGGAACTCTTGTTCTCGATGCTGGCGCGAGTGGGCAGCTGCGGGTCAGCGAAGGCGGAA
>CAZCOC010000216.1:0-1165 GCA_964500075.1 uncultured Salinibacterium sp. | reverse complement strand
TGGTGACAATTCCCGACATCGCCGACGACGGCCTGCTCATCGAGGTCACCGCCAACGGTATCTGCGGCACTGACCTGCACCTGATCGACACCACGCCGAGCAATCCGCTCGTACTCGGTCATGAGATCGTCGGTCGCATCGTTGACTTCGGGTCGACTCACTCACGAATGGATGCCGCTGGCGCGCCACTGACCGAGGGTGACGGTATCGCGCTCTTTCCTTGGCTGCCGTGCCTGGTCTGCTGGGGGTGCCGACGTTTCGGGCCTGCAGCAACCACCTGCTCGAATCCGTTCGTGTACGGCATCCCGCCAGAAGCCCTTGGTTTGCCGCCCCTCGCGAGCACGCCGGACTCTGTCGAGCTCACCGGCGGATTCGGTGGACATCTCGTCGTGAAGCCGGGCACCTACTTCTGGAAGGTACCCGAGAGCATGCCGCACGAGATTGCGGCACTGCTCGATCCGCTCGCTGTCGCTGTGCGCAGCGTCGACGTGATGAAGTCCGCGCCGGGAACGTGGGATGAAGTGATCCGTCCCGACTCGACGGCCGTCGTCTTGGGAGCTGGGGCCATCGGCCTCCTCGCGGCGATGGTGCTGAGGTCGGCCGGTGTCACGAACATCATCATGTCCGGCTCAAGACCCTCCCGCTTGTCCCTCGCAAAGGACATCGCCGCGGAACACGTTCTCGACATTCACGAGACCGACATTGACGAGCGTCGACGATACGTGCTGGATCGAACCCATGGTCGAGGTGCAGACCTCGTCATCGACGCGACCAACCAACCCTCGGCTCTCGGCGAGGCGCTCGATCTCGTGCGGCGACTCGGCACCGTCGTCGAGGTCGGCAATATCGTCGGTACCGGGGAGAAGCTCGCCATCGATCCGGCACAGGACATCTGCCAGAAAAATGTGCGTCTGCTCGGTGTCGCGGCGAACCCTCCGCAGTCGTATTCAGAAGCGATGGCTTTGCTCGCGCGGCACGATGAGCTGCCCTTTGGTCGGCTCATCACCGGCCGGCACTCGTTTTCTGAACTGCCCGCTGCGCTCGCCAACCTCGCCGGAGACTCGGTGAAGGTCATGCTCCTTGCCGACAGGAAGTAAGCCGTGACCAACCCCACCGCAGCAGACCTCATCGCTCGCTCCAACCGTCTTGGGGCCGACCCGCGCGT
>CAZCOC010000215.1:0-2666 GCA_964500075.1 uncultured Salinibacterium sp. | reverse complement strand
TTGGGGCCAAGCTAGACGACGGGCAGTGGCGACTAGTTCGGACATTCTGCGTGATCCCCGGTACATTGCACACGAGCTGAGCAAAATCTCCAAAACCACCTTCACCAGATGCGATTCTCGATGTGGCTCGGCACGTCTCGATAGTGTTTGCGACTCCATCAGCGCAGTTAAATGCCTGCCCTGAATAGTGTATAGCTCTTCCCGTTGCCTGTGCAACGCGACTGGTACTCGAAGCTAAACGGCAGGCTAAAACACCTCCTCCGACGGGAACGAGCGTTGATCCTGCGCCAAGTCCTATATTAGCAGATGCTTTTGCAGCGTCATAGCAAGCGACACCTCGGTGATCTACGGCCACCCTAAACACATCCACTTCGCCACATATACCGAACGTAGCCGTTTCGCAGGCGGCGTTTCCAATTGCTGACGCTCCAATGGCGGCACCGATCCCACTGTCGCCGGCAATGCTACTACCGCTTGAAACATCGGCATCTGGCCAGCATTCACCCCCTGTCAGGATGAAAGTTCCGGCCTGTCCGAGAGTTTGGTCCGTAGCTTTGGCCGTTTCACTAGCACAGCCCCAATAGTGTTCAAATGAGACTACGCACCACCAGGGGGTCGTGGACTTCGCTCTTCGACGATTGTATTCGCCTGAGAGCGGGTCGTTTGGATCTTTGAGTCCCCATGGGTCGATGCTGCCATCCGCGAAAAATCCTAAATACACACTCGCCCCATCGACATGCCCCAGCGGATCGCGGCTGACGAAGCCCATTTCGGCCTCGAACCAGCGGTTCCGCAGGTAGTCCTTGCCAGACGTGCTGTCGCGCTCGACTCCGGTGTACATCCGGAGGTTGGCGTAAGCAGTCGTCGAGCGACTGCCTCCGCTGCCGTCGAAGAGTGTCGCGGTGCCGTGCATCGTGTACGCGTAGCGCTCGACCGGTGAGCCGCTGCCGTCGCTCAGCGCCGTGACGCTGAAGCGGCGGTCCTGGTGGTAGTAGACCGTGCCGCCGGTCCCGACCTTCTGCAGCGGTTCGTCGATGTAGGAGCCGTAGGCGTACGACTCGACTGCGGTGGTTGGCGCGGCGGTCGTGAACTCCGCGACGGTTCGCCAGTTCGACTGCGGTGTGATCCGGGTTGTGCCCCCTTCGCTTCGACCGACCTTGCGACCCAGAGCGTCGTACAGATACGTCACCTCCGGCGTGCTGTCGGCGTTCGTGTCGACGCTCTGGAGCAGACCGGCTCGATCCCAGGCGTACTCTCGGCCGTCACGATCTTTGGTCAGCATCCCGCGCGGATCGTACTGCAGTGTCGCCGCGCCGATCGTCAGCGGCTGATGCACGTCTCCATAGGTCCGCGAGGTGCTCGAGCCGTTGATGCTCGACGCGGTCCAGTTGCCGATCGATGAGAGAGTCCAAGTGCGGGCATCGTTGGTGTCCGCGCGGTTCCAGGCGGTCAGCCGATCCTCGGCGTTGCGGCCGCCGCTGGGAACGCTCCAGCCTCGTCCCGAAAGCGCTCCAGTCACCGTCTCGCTGGTGACATTCTTGTTGGCGTCGTAGGCGTAGGTGCGGGTCTCGATTCCCGGCACGCTGATCGATTCCAGCAGGTTGTCATCGTGATAGGTGTAGGCCTCGGTGATTCCGTTCGCCAGCGCCTGCTCGATCATCCGGCCGCCGTCGTCGTAACTGCGGGTCGCGATCGTGATGCCGTTGCGTTTGACTTGATGCAACTGGCCGCGAGCGGTGAAGGTCCGCTCGATCGTGTTGCTGCCCGGCTGAATCTCTTTGTACGCCCGCCCCAGCGCGTCGTACTCGGTCTCGACTTCCCAGGAGTTGGCGCCGTAGGTCAGCTCTTCCGAGACCTTCCGGCCGAACTCGTCGTAGTCGAAACTCGTGGTGTTGGAATACCGACCGCTGACCGCCTGCGAAAGCCGGCCGGAGTTGGCGAAGGTGAACGTGTCGCTGTCGGCGATCGAGCCGGTCGGCCAATTGGCCGTCGTCCGGTAATCGCGCTGCGTCACGCGTCCCAACAGATCGCGCAGCAGCGTCACGCTGCCGCCGGTCTGATCCCGAGTCCGAAAGACGCGTCCCAGAGGATCCCGCTCCGAGACGATGCGGTCGTAACCGGCTTGGCCCGGCGAGGTGCTCGTGTTGTGTCCCGGGAAGGTGATCGTCGTGCTACGACCGAGATCGTCATAGGCGTAGGTGGTGGTCTTACTCTCCGGATCGGTCATGCTGAGGACGTTCGACGCGGCGTCGTAGGTCCAGGCCGTCACCAACGAAAGGCGATCGGTCTGCTGGACCAAGCGGCCTCGCGAGTCGTAAGCCAGTGTCGTGACCGCGCTCAGCGCATCGGTCGCGGTCCGGACGTTTCCTTCCCGGTCGTAGGTCTGCGATGTGACGCTGCCAGCCGTGTCGGTCTGCGACGTGACTCGCCCGAGAGCGTCGTAGACGACATCGACTCCGACACTGTTTGGATTGCGAACCTTGGTCACGTTGCCAGCGGGATCGTACTCGTACAGGGTCGACTCGCCGGCGCGATCGATTGCTTCCAGCATTCGGCCGAGCCCGTCGATCCGGATCGCCACCACGTTGCCGTCGGAGTCGACCTCCCGGACCTGCTTGACCGTGCCGAAGCCGGTGACGGCAAGCTGCGTCACGGCGCTGTTGACG
>CAZCOC010000214.1:0-2671 GCA_964500075.1 uncultured Salinibacterium sp. | reverse complement strand
GAGGCAGACGACTTAAAATCGTCCCAGTCAGGGTTCGAGTCCCTGCCGGGGCACGTCCGAGGGCACGACCGAGGCACGACCGAGGGAAGGTGCGCGACGAATGATCGGCAGGCTCCCGTCGGCGGTGTTCCTCGGCGCAATCGGGATAGCATCCGTCTTAATTACCGGATTCGGTATCGCCACGGCGGCAGGCAACTTGCCAGTCGGGCCGGATCAAGGCTGGCTCGACATGGTCGCCGCCCATCGTCATCCGGTGGCGGACGCGATCGCGGGCTTTCTCAATGTCGCAGGGGGCACCGTTGTGATGACGATTGCGACCGTTGTCGTTGTCGTCGTGCTGCTGTCCTTGCGCGAGTTGCGGGCGGCGCTGATCATCGGTCTCAGTGTGGTGCTCTCGTCGGCACTCTCCTCGCTTATCAAGGCTGTGGTGTCTCGGCCTCGGCCGGTTGACGGTCTCGTTGACGTCACCTCCCAGTCATTCCCATCCGGGCACGTGACGACTGCGGCTGCGATCACGGTCGCTGTGCTGATTGCGTACCCGAGGGTATGGTCGTGGGTGCTGGCGTGCACTTGGATCCCGCTAATGGCGCTCAGTCGCAACTACCTCCTGGTGCACTGGTTGTCTGACGTGATTGCGGGCGCGGTGCTGGGAGTTTCGGTGGCCTTGCTGGTGTCGGGTATCGTCGGGGTGCTTCTGAAAGACCGGCTACCGGATCCGGGGTCTGGGCCGAGACCGGATCCGGGGTCTGGGCCGGGTCCGGAGCCTAGGCCGGGTCCAGCCACGATCTTTCATTGAGATCAAGCAGGGTGCGTAACGCTTGCCCGGCGACACAGACGTTGCCCGACCGTGCTTGAGCCTCAGCGAATAGCATCAACTATGCGACTGTCCCCGCCAGACTCGAGTCCGTGGCGCGAGCCGGCGAGATACTGGGCCGAACTGGATGCCGCGACCACCGAGCTCGATCCGCCATTCGGCGTGATCTCCCTGCCGGCGCTCGCGCACAACGCGCACGACTTGCTCCGGCGCGCAGGCGGGAAGCCGATCAGGGTGGCATCCAAATCGGTGCGCGTTCGCTCAATTATCGAGTCCGTGCTCGAATTGCCCGGGTTCTCGGGAGTGCTCGCCTACACCGTGCCAGAGGCCAACTGGCTCGCCGAGACGATCGACGATGTCGTGGTCGGCTACCCGAGCGTAGATCGCGAGGCGATAAGGGCGCTTGCGACCAACGAACGCAACGCCGCCCGCGTGACGATCATGATCGACTCGCTCGATCAACTCGATGCGGTGGATGCGGCGGTCGACCCCGGCCACCGCGAAGCCGTGCGCGTCTGTATCGAACTCGACGCCTCATACCTCTCGCCGTTGCTCGGTCGACTCGGGGTGTATCGCTCGCCAATGCGAACGGTCGAAGATGCCGTCTCGCTTGCCGGAGCCGTCATCGATCGGCCAGGGTTCACCCTGGTCGGCGTCATGTCGTACGAGGCACAGATCGCTGGCCTCGGCAACCGACCGCCGGGAAAGCCGATGCTCGCGCGCGTCATCGACGGGATGCAGGCGCGTTCGTTCGCCGAGCTACTCGAGAGGCGCGCCGCAGTTGTCGCTGCGGTCCGCGACCTTGCCGAGCTCGAGTTCGTGAACGGCGGTGGCACCGGCTCGATTGAGCGCACGGCTTCCGACGATTCGGTCACCGAGATCGCGGCAGGCAGCGGCCTGTTCGGCCCGCACCTCTTCGACACGTACTCGCACTTCAGCCCGGCCCCCGCCGCCGCCTTCGTGCTCTCCGTGGTGCGCAAGCCGACTCCGCAGATCGCGACCATCCTTGGTGGCGGCTGGATCGCATCCGGCCCACCCGGCATCGACCGGATGCCACAACTCGCCTGGCCCGAGGCACTCGAGTTCGTAGCGCGTGAGATGGCGGGCGAGGTGCAGTCGCCTGTCACGGGAGCAGCCGCGGCAGGTCTGAACGTCGGGGACCGGGTCTGGCTACGGCACACCAAGGCTGGTGAGCTCAGCGAGCACCTCAACGCGTTCGCGATCGTCGAGCAAGGGTCGATAATTGACACCGTGCCCACATATCGCGGCGAGGGAAAGGCGTTCCTGTGACCACAGTGATTTCTATCGGCGCAATCGAGCGCGGCTCGGAGTGGCGCAACTGGGGCCGCTCCGTGACGGTCAACCCGCAGTTCCTCGCGCGGCCGACCAGCGTTGAAGAAGTTGTCGCTGCCGTGAAGTTCGCGCGGGATCGTGGACTCACCGTGAAGCCGATCGGTGCCGGCCACTCGTTCACTGCGATCGGCGCGACGGCCGGGGTCCAACTCGAGCTCGGCGGCCTTGACGGACTGCTTGCGGTTGACGGCACCCTCGCGACCTTCGCGGCAGGCACCCACCTGTACCAAGTCGCAGCGCTCCTCGCGCCATACAACCTGGCGCTCGCCAATATGGGCGATATCGACCGGCAGACGATTTCCGGCGCAGTTTCGACCGGAACCCACGGCACCGGCTCGGCGTTCGGGGGCCTCGCCACGCAGATTCGCGCGCTCACCCTCGTGACCGCTGCCGGTGAGCTGCTTCGCATCAGCCAAACCGAGAACCCCGAACTGCTCCCGGCTGCCGCACTCGGGCTCGGAGCCCTCGGCGTCGTGGTCGACATCACGATCGAATGCGTCCCCG
>CAZCOC010000213.1:0-2693 GCA_964500075.1 uncultured Salinibacterium sp. | reverse complement strand
CCGAGTGGCAGCGCACAATCGACGTGAATCTGTTCGGCACGATCTCCGCAATTCGCGCGTTCGCGCCTGGAATGGTCGAACGCGGCTGGGGCCGCATCGTGACGATCGCAAGCATGGCAGGAAAGGACGGCAACCCCGGGCTTTCTGCATACAGCGCGACCAAAGCGGGCGTGATCGCGCTGACCAAGTCCCTCGGCAAAGAACTGGCAACGACTGGAGTGCTCGTGAACTCAATCGCGCCAGCCGTGATCGCGACCCCGCTCAACGCCGCAACCGATCCTGAGGTACTCGCACACATCACGAGTCTCATCCCGATGAAGCGAGTGGGCCGCCCGGAGGAGGTGGCGGAGTTAATCGCGTGGTTGTGCAGCGACGCCGTGAGTTTCTCGACCGGTGCTGTGTACGACATCAGCGGTGGGCGGGCAACGTACTAGTCGGGTTCTGAGCGCCGCCCAGCTAGTTCTGGTTTGAGAATGCAGCGTCGAAGGATGTCTCCGGCAGCTCCCACATCAGCGAGCGCACGAAGGTGACCGCTTCGGCTGCTCCGTGCAAGCGGCTCATGCCAGCGTCCTCCCACTCGATCGAGATCGGGCCGGCGTAGCCGATCGACTTGAGCGCTCGGAACGAGTCTTCCCACGGTACATCGCCGTGGCCGGTTGAGACAAAGTCCCAGCCGCGCTTCGGGTCGCCCCACGGCAGGTGCGATCCGAGCACGCCGGCGCGCCCGTTCTGCGGGCGCATCCTGGTGTCCTTGCAGTCGACGTGGTAAATGCGATCGGCAAAGTCGACGATGAAGCCGACCGGGTCGATGTTCTGCCACATCATGTGACTCGGATCCCAGTTGAAGCCGAACGCCTCGCGGTGCTTGATCGCCTCGAGGCTCCGAACGCTCGTCCAATAGTCGTAAGCGATCTCGCCCGGGTGAACTTCGTGCGCGAACCGCACACCTTCACCGTCGAAGACGTCGAGGATCGGGTTCCAGCGATGCGCGAAGTCCTCAAACCCCGCCTCGATGACACTCGCCGGTACTGGGGGGAACATCGCAACATAGGGCCAGATGCTCGAGCCGGTGAAGCCAACGACGGTGTCGACACCGAGTCGTCTGGCTGCTCGAGCGGCGAGGCGCAAGTCTTCTGCCGCGCGTTGCCGCACGCCCTCTGGCTCGCCATCCCCCCAAACCCGGCTCGACAGAATCGCTTTGTGTCGAAAGTCGATCGGGTCGTCGCACACCGCCTGGCCGGCAAGGTGATGCGAGATCGCGTACACCTTGAGTCCGTAGCGGTCGAGAATGTCGAGCCGACCCTGCAGGTACACGTCATCTTCGACCGCTCGCTGAACATCGAGGTGCTCGCCGGATGCCGCTATCTCGAGACCGTCATAGCCCCATCCGCTCGCGAGCTTCGCGACCTCCTCGAGGGTGAGGTCGGCCCACTGACCGGTAAACAGAGTGACTGGATGCGTTGACATGGTGAGCTAATCCTTCGTTGGTTCTGGCCAGCAGGTGGTGCGAGCGGAGATGGTGTCAGGCCCAAGTAGGCTGTTGCCGATGTCACGCTCGCGCCCGCGTCGCGCTCTCGCCCGCGTCACGATCTCAGAGCGTTGCCGCCGTCGGGTCCCAGTCCTCCGGCAATGCCGGGGGATTCGTGACCGTGCTCTCAACCATTACGGGCTCGCCGTCGGTCTCAGCCGATGACTGGATCGACACCATGAGATCGAGCACGTGCAAGGCAAAGTCCCCGGAGGCCCGCTCCGGCACCCCGGCTCGAATTGCGCGCGCGAGTTCGACAACACCAGCGCCGCGCGAGAACGTCGACCCTGTCGCCGGCACCACTTCAGCGTCGGCCTCTACCCTCATGCCGTCACGCCAGATGCGCAGGTCACCGTCGAACATGTTTGGGTCGGGCAGGCTGAGCGTGCCTTCTGTGCCTGCGATCTCGACAATGCCGACGCGCGGCCTGCTCGACTGGAACGAAAATGTACTCTGAGCACTCGTGCCGTTCTCGAAGTCGATCAGGGCCGCAATATGGGTCGGCACTTCGACCGCAAAACTCTCGCCAACACGCGGGCCGGAGCCAATCACGCGACTTGCCCGGGCCCGTGAGCCGCGGGCAACGACGCGGGTTGCCGGGCCCATGAGTTGTATAAGGGTCGACAGGTAATAGGGACCCATGTCGAACAGTGGGCCGCCGCCGCGGGCATACAAAAAGTCTGGGTTCGGATGCCACGACTCGGGCCCAGACACCTGAAAGAGCGTGAGCGCCGTCAGTGGCGTGCCGATCGCACCCGATTCGATGAGCCGTCGACCGGTTTGGATTCCGGCACCGAGCACGGTGTCCGGGGCGCAGGCCACGCGAAGCCCGGCTCGATGTGCCTCCGTGAGCAGCCTTCCACCGCTTTCGAGATCCAGCGCGAATGGCTTCTCGCTCCACACGTGCTTCCCGGCTGCGAGCGCATCAAGACCGACAGGCACGTGGGCGGCGGGAATCGTCAGGTTCACGACAATCTCGATGTCGTCGCGAGCAAGCAACTCGGCTACTGCGCCACTCGAAGGCACTCCGTAGGTCGCAGCTTGGGCTGCCGCGCGGTCGGTGTCAAGGTCAGCGACCATGACCACGCGAACGTCGGGAGCTGTGGTGAGGTTCTCAAGGTACTGGTTGCTGATGACGCCAGCGCCAATCAGGCCAACCCCCCCC
>CAZCOC010000212.1:0-2698 GCA_964500075.1 uncultured Salinibacterium sp. | reverse complement strand
ACGAAACCCAGATGCACCCGCGAGCGTGTTTCTGGCCGGGTGGGTCTCGGCCGAGATCGCGGAAGACAGCCTTGCCCCGCGCTCGATGGTCGATGCGGTTGCGCTCGGAACGCCAGCGTCAATGGTTGGTCGGGAGTTCTCGATCGTCGTGGTCGCTGGCCTTCAGGAAAACGTCTGGCCGAATCTGCGGCTGCGCGGCTCGCTGTTCGCCGCAGGCCAGCTTGCTGGCGCCAATGATGCCAGTGTGCCGACTGCGGCCGGGTCGGCCAGCACTGACGATGCGCGTGCGGAGGTCATGCACGAAGAACTTCGCCTGTTCGCGCAGGGGATCTCTCGTGCGAAGCAACGCGTAATCGTCTCCGCGGTTGCGGGCGACGACAGTATGCCGTCGCCGTTTCTGCGCCTCATTCCCGCCGGGGATGTGACTGCGCTGCCGAGCTATCCGCTGAGCTTGCGTGGCATCGTCGGTCGCGCGCGGCGCGAGCTTGCTGGGTCGTCGGCGGATGCCGCGGCATCCGCCACCGCGAGGCTCGCCGCTGAAGGCGTCCCTGGCGCTGACCCTGGCGAGTGGTACGGCCTGCGGACGCTCAGCACCGGGCAACCGCTCATCGATCTGAGGAATGACGACGCGCGCGTGCGGGTGTCTCCGTCCCGCATGGAAGCCTTCGAGACCTGCGCACTGCACTGGTTTATCGATGAGGTCGCTGGGGGGAGCTCGAACCTTGCTGCCAATCTGGGCACGATCATCCACGCGATCGCAGAAGAGGCCGTCGATCCATCGCCGGACGCCCTCATGGCGGCGGTCGAGGAGCGGTGGTCCGAGCTGTCGTTTGAGACGGAGTGGCAGTCGCAGATCGAACGAAATCGAGCCAAAGATCTCACTCGCAGATTGGCCGCGTACCTGCGCGATGTACAGCAGGCGGGCGGCTCGCTGCTGCAGGCTGAGCCGAGTTTCGAACTCGAACTCGGGCAGGCGCTGTTGCGCGGAACGATTGACCGCGTCGAACACTACCCGGATGGCACCGCGGTGATCGTTGACCTCAAGACCGGCAAATTCGACCCAACCACCGACGACGGCGTCGCTGAGAATGCGCAACTTGGGGCTTACCAGCTTGCTTTTGCGTCCGGGGCGATCGAAGGAATCCCTGATGGGCTCATCAGCGGGGGGGCCAAGCTCGTGATCGTCTCAAAGGGCACGCGAACGGCGCAGTACACCGCGCCAGCTCAAGCCGCGTTCACGGCCGAGCAACTTGAAACGTTCCGCGAACGCGTGATTGAGGATGCGCAGGGGATGGCCGGCTCCATCTTCGTTGCCCAACTAGGGACGCACTGTCTCGACCCGTGGAGTTTCGGCCGTTGTCGCATCCACGTCATTCCTGCGGTGAGTGCTGGATGATCTCGGCCGGTGAACTTGCCGCGCGACTTGGCCAGCCGCAGCCGACAGCGCAGCAGCAGGCGGTGATCGAAGCGCCATTGAGCCCGGCTCTTGTCACCGCGGGCGCGGGAAGTGGCAAGACCTCAACGATGGCGAACCGTGTCGTCTGGCTGATCGCAAATGAGCTGATTCGCCCGGATCAAGTGCTCGGACTCACCTTCACACGCAAGGCGGCTGGATCGCTGTCGGATCGAATCGCCCAGGGGATCGTCGCACTGCGGGGCAGTTCGTCACTGAGCGCCGAGGCTGCGGCGGAGTTTGAGCAGCCGACCGTATCTACATACAACTCGTTTGCGAGCGCGCTTTTTCGCGACAACGCGCTCTTGATCGGTCGCGAGCCGGAGTCAGCATTGCTGAACGAGGCCGCGGCTTGGCAGCTCGCGCGCCGGGTCGTGGTCGCCTCGACCGATGACCGACTTGTCGCGCTCGAGCAGTCAGTCGACAGTCTTGCCGGCTGGGTGCTGAGCCTGGCGCACGCGATCAGCGACAACGATGCCGATCCGAGTGAAGTCGCGCGCTTTGCCGAGCGGTTCGCAGCGATCGCCGAGTTGCCATACACCGCAGGCAAAGCAAAGCCTGTGCCCTACGCCTCGGTTACGACCGCTGTCGTTCAGGTCACTGCTCTCGCGCCGCTGACCGAGCTCGCGATCGGGTTCGCGCGCGAAAAGAAGCGACTGGGTCTGCTTGAGTTCAGCGACCAAGTCGCACTCGCGCTCCAGGTGGTCTCACGGTCTGAGGCCGTTCGCGCTGAGTACCGCGATCGCTACCGCGTCGTGCTGCTCGACGAGTATCAAGACACCAGCGTCGTGCAAACTCGACTGCTGTCGGCACTGTTTGCCGATACCGCGGTCATGGCGGTCGGCGACCCGCACCAGTCGATCTACGGTTGGCGTGGCGCAAGCGCGGCAAACCTTGCTCGCTTCGCAGCCGACTTTGTCAAGGCAGGCACCGCCACGACATTCTCGTTATCGGTGAGTTGGCGAAACGCGACCACAATTCTGGATGCCGCGAACGTCGTGGTCGCGCCACTCAATGCGCTGGGGGTCCAGTCCACCGGATCTCCCCTCGCGGTCGGAGCTCTCGAAGCGAGGCCGGCCGCTCCGGTTGGCGCGCTCACCGGGTGGTATTTCGAGGAGGTGACAGAAGAGGCGGACGGTGTCGCGAAGTGGTTCAAGACACACCTTGCCGAGGACGGTGCCGCTGGCACGCCAAAGAGCGCGGCAATCCTGTTCCGTCAGCGTCGCCAGATGACGCTGTTTGCCA
>CAZCOC010000211.1:0-2702 GCA_964500075.1 uncultured Salinibacterium sp. | reverse complement strand
TCGTCGTCTTGAGTGGCGCAGGCACACTGACCTTCGTAGAGACCGGCACCGTCGTCGAGCTCAGGCCCGGCGTTCTCGTGCGGGTGACCCCGGATGCCACCATCGAGTGGGAAATCACCTCGCTGATCCGCAAGCTCTACGTCGAATAGCGGCAAGCCCGCCAGCTTTGCCAGTTCGGCTCCACTTAATGGATCTCGGCGGTCGTGTCTTCCTTTGCGCTCTCGACTTCCGTCTTCGCCGTCTTCCGTGTCTTGAGAAGGCTCAGCACTGTCGCGACCGTGATCGTGAGCGCGATGAACGAGAGCGAGAACCAGATCGGGATGTCAGGAATCCACTTGACCGGTTCGCCGCCGTTGATGAACGGCAACTCGTTGACCTTGAGCGCATGCGACACGAGCTTGATGCCAATGAACGCGAGGATGACGGCCAAGCCTTGGGCCAGATAGACGAGACGCTCCAAGAGCCCACCAATGAGGAAGTACAGCTGGCGTAGTCCCATCAGCGCAAAGGCGTTCGCAGTGAACACGATGTAGGCCTCGTCCGTCAGACCGTAGATCGCGGGTATCGAGTCGACCGCGAAGATCAGGTCCACGAATCCAATTGCGACAATCGTGAGCAGCATCGGGGTGAAGAACCTTTTGCCGTCGATCTTCACCGAGAGGCGATCACCGTGGTAGTCGTCTGTGAACGGCAGTATGCGGCGGGCGAACTTGACGATCCGCCCTTGAGTGGGGTCATTGTCGTGAGAACCGAATGCTTGACGATAGGCCAGCACGAGCAACAGAGCGCCGAAAATGTAGAAGATCCATGAGAAGTTATCGATCAGCGCTGCGCCAACGGCAATAAACCCGCCGCGCATGATGAGGGCAATGGCGATTCCGATCATCAGCACTTTCTGCTGGTAAATCTTCGGAACCGCGAATCCGGTCATGACAAGGAGGAACACGAAGAGGTTGTCTACCGACAATGCCTTCTCGGTCAAATAGCCGGCGTAGTACTCTCCGCCGAACTGCCAGCCGGAGACCGTGCCGATACCAACTCCGAAGAGCAGGGCGAGGCCGATATAGAACGCCGACCAGCGAGCGGACTCGCCGATCGTCGGTGCGTGCGGCGTGCGCACGTGCACGAAGAACTCGTACACGAAGAACGCGATCGTCACCGCGATGGTGATGATCCAGATGAGGGGCGTTACGCCCATGGCAGTACTCCTTGGTCGGTTGCTGATCAGACCAAGGTCTCTTCCACCCCGATGAATCGGAGCAAGCCGCCCGGAACACCGTTCAGTGTTCGTATTGACGAGTCGGCTTCGAAGGAATACTCCCCTTGCTCCGTCTACTCTACCGGGCGCCGTCGGTCATGGCGCGCGGCTGGGAATATTGCGCTCTCAGCCGACGGCCTTCGCCACGAGCGCGGCGATTTGCTTCTCGACCGCATCGGTCAGCTCAACTATCGCGAACGAGGTCGGCCACGCGGCGCCGTCGTCGAGCATTGCAACGTCGTTGAAGCCGAAGGTTGCATAGCGCGCCTCAAACTTGGATGCCGCCTGAAAGAAGCAGAGAATCTTGCCGTCTTTCGCGTAGCTGGGCATCCCGTACCAAAGTTTGGGCGCGAGCGACGGTGCCGTGGCGGTAACGATGGCGTGGATGCGCTCGGCCAGACCTCGATCCGGCTGCGGAAGCTCGGCGATCTTCTCAAGCTGCGCCTGAGTCGACTCTTCTCGAGTCTGCTTGGCCTTAAGTTCCTTGGCGCGTTCCTTCATCGCGGCTTTCTCGGCCGCCGTGAACCCGGTGCCGGTCTTCTTTGTCTCGCTCACGATGTTGCTCCTATATTCGGTGCTGCAGTCCACTCTACGAAGGCGTGGAGAGCGCGGCCTTCTCGGAACTTTCCGCCCCGTCGAAGTATTGCGCCGAGATGAGTCGGTAGGACCGAGTGAAGAAGGCGGCGATCGCCGCGATGACCATCAGGAGCCCCGCGATGAAAAACACCAGAGCGATGCCGCGGGCTTCGCCGTCCCCTAGAAGCCAGCCGAAGGCATCCTGACCGGCTGTTGACTCCATGTACGGGATGATGAGGAACTCGGCGATCGGGGCAATAAGGAACGCCGTGATGGGCGCCGCTGCCGACTCGAATGCTGCAGCGAAGCCGAAGACCCGACCCTGCGCGCGAAACGGCACGACCTTCTGGATCACCGTTTGCTCGGCTGCTTCGATCGCCGGGATGATCAGCATGTAGAGCCAGATACCGACGACGTAGAGCCACCACCAGTCACGGATGGTGAAGAACGCGCCGAGCAGCCCCATCGCCATCACGAGGAGCAGCATCGTGCGGATCGGGTTGGGACCTAGACCAAACTTCGCGACGAGCAGGCCACCGATGATGAAACCGGTCGCCGTGACGCCCAGCACAACGCCCCAGATCTGCACGGGGAAGAGCTCAAGGCCGTACGGGTCCATCAGGGCCAAGTACACGCCGCCGATGAAGTTGTTGAAGGTGGAGAAGATGATGAGCGCAAAGAGCCCTGTCGCGGCCCTGACCGCGGTGATGCTACCGCGCAGATCGATGAGCTTCTCGCGCCCGGGCGAACGCTGCGGTTGGTCCTCAGGGATGCGCAGGAAGAGGAGGTGCACGAGCGCCGCCGCCGACAACACGATCGCAATGACGAGGGTCCAGCCCATTCCGAGAAAACCGATTGCGAGCCCGCT
>CAZCOC010000210.1:0-2712 GCA_964500075.1 uncultured Salinibacterium sp. | reverse complement strand
GCGTGCAATCGACTCGTTCGACTCCGATCCGAACGTCTCGGTGGTCGTCGCATCGCTGAGCGCCGCTGGTGTCGGTCTTAATCTCCAAGCCGCATCGAACGTTGTACTCGCCGAGCTGAGCTGGACGAGCGCGGAGCAAACCCAGGCAATCGATCGCGTACATCGCATCGGTCAGGAACTGCCGGTGACTGCCTGGCGCATCATCGCAGCGCACACGATCGACGCTCGCATCGCGGAACTCATCGACAGCAAGGCGGGGCTAGCGGCTCGAGCCTTGGACGGTGTGGAGGTCGACGCGACCGGTGAATCGAACATTCAGCTTCAGGCTCTGGTGGGTATGCTCACCGAAGCGCTCGCGTAAGGGTTGATGATCTGCTAAGACTGTGAACCGGCAAGCGATCCGCAACGGAGGGACAGCAACCATGACCGCCGAAGAAGAAAGTACTGAGTCGGCAACTCGCGAGGAACGGGATTCGCTCGGCTCAATGCGGATTCCAGCCGAGGCATACTGGGGCATCCATACCGCGAGAGCTCTTGAGAATTTCCCGATCACTCGCCGCACGATCTCGAACTACCCCGATCTGATTCGCGCTCTCGCTCGCGTCAAGCAAGCTGCGGCTCGAGCGAACGCAGAACTGGGTGTGCTCGAGCCGGCAAAGGCCTCGATCATCGACGAGGTGTGCGAAGAGATCATCGCAGGAGGTCTTCGCGAAGAGTTCTGCGTCGGCGTCATGCAGGGCGGGGCGGGCACCTCAACGAACATGAACGCCAATGAGGTCATTGCCAATCGTGGACTCGAGCTCATGGGCTTCGCGCGAGGCGACTACGACAAACTGCACCCGATCGATGACGTCAATCGCAGTCAGAGCACGAACGACGTCTACCCGACAGCGATCAAGCTGGCGATGGTGTTCGGCGTGCAGCGACTGCTGACCGAGCACCGCAAGCTGAGCGATGCCTTCGCCGCAAAGGGGGTTGAGTTCGCGACGGTGCTCAAGATCGGTCGAACCCAACTTCAGGATGCGGTGCCGATGACACTCGGCCAGGAGTTCAGCGGATTCGCCCATACCCTCACCGAGGATCAGGACCGTCTCGGCGAAGTGATTCCGTGGCTCAACGAAATCAACATGGGAGCGACTGCGATCGGCACTGGCATCACGGCTGATCCGCGCTATGCCGAGTGTGTGCGCAAACACCTCGTCGAGGTCACCGGTATCGAGATGGAGACAGCACCAAACCTCATCGAGGCGACGAGCGACGCCGGCATCTTCATGACACTGAGCGGCACTCTGAAGCGGGCAGCGGTCAAGCTGTCCAAGATCTGCAACGATCTGCGGTTGTTGTCAAGCGGTCCACAGGCGGGGTTCGGCGAGATCACGCTTCCACCTCGCCAAGCTGGTTCTTCGATCATGCCTGGCAAGATCAATCCGGTCATCCCAGAGGCGGTCAATCAGGTCGCCTTCAGCATCATTGGGGCGGATGCCACGGTGACCGCAGCAGCGGAGGCCGGCCAATTGCAACTCAACGCATTCGAACCGGTGATTGCGCATTCACTGCTGCAGTCGCTCGCCTGGCTCACGAACGCGTGCTACACGCTGCGCGTGAACTGCATCGACGGCATCACAGCGAACATCAAACACTTGGCAACCCAAGTCGAAACGAGCGTCGGCGTGGTTACCGCCTTGACTCCGTACATCGGTTACGCGGCGGCGGCGACGCTAGCACACACTGCGCTGACCACACACGCCTCAATTGCCGAGTTGGTTCTGGCATCGGGTCTGATGTCGCGCGAGCAACTCGATAGGGTGCTCACGCCAGAGCGACTAAGCGGCTTGGTTCCGATTACCGGAGCGATCACCCTTCCGCGACCAGAGTCGGTGCCTGACTAGCTATTCTTGGGGCTGCTGTCGTTCTTCGTTTCACCGGTCTTCGTCGCACCAGTCACCTTGTCGACAACATCCTTGGCCGTTTCGCTGATCTTCTCAGCGACATCCTTGGCGGTAGCGGAAACCCGACCGGCAACATCCTTCGCGATCTCTGCGGTGCGATCCGCGGCTTCCCGGGCGGCATCCGCAGTGACCTTTGCTCCGTCGGCAATAACTCCAGGCGCAGCTTTCGCGGCAGCTTCAGCGCGCTCCATAATGACGGGGGCCTGAGCCTTGGCGAAGTTCTCGACGTCGACCCGAGCCTTGGCAACGCGCGGATTCTCCCAAAACTCCGTCACCTTGCCTTTCATGGCGTCGTAGCGTTCGCGCCCATCGCGCGTACCGAGAACGTAGCCAACAGCAATTCCAAGACCGAGTGCAAGAAGTCGAAAGCTCATGCCACCACCTTACGCACTAGGGCCGGGCGCGGCCAGTGAAGCTACCAGGTCGAGCGGCTGGAACCGCCAGCGACTGTAGGTACAGTGGTGCAATGTCTGACGTCGTCCTCTTGCTTCGGGCTGCGATGGGCGACTTGGTAGTGACCGACCAAGAAACGCTCGACGCGATGCGGTCAGACAAGTCTGGTCACCGTTCAGACGGGGCTCCTCTTGCGCTCGTGAATGCGCGTTCGGTTGCTGACGTTCAAGCGGTCATGCGCATCGCGACCAAAACCGCTACGCCCGTCGTCACCCGCGGAGCCGGTACTGGCCTGGCCGGTGGCGCGATCGCAACCGGGGGAGAAATCGTGCTGTCAACCCTCGCCATGAATCGCATTCTCCAGATCTCG
>CAZCOC010000209.1:0-2728 GCA_964500075.1 uncultured Salinibacterium sp. | reverse complement strand
TGGTCACCGAGATGGAGCATCACGCCAACCTCGTGCCGTGGCAGGAGCTTGCCGCTCGCACGGGTGCGCACGTGCGCGCGATTCGCGTGACCGATGATGGCCTGCTCGACCTCGATCACGCGGCTGAGTTGATCGGCGATCGCACGCGCGTCCTCGCATTCACCCACGTTTCGAACGTGCTCGGCACAATCAACCCCGTCGCAGCTCTGACCGCGCTAGCGCACGAGGTCGGCGCGCTTGTCATGCTTGACGCGTGCCAATCGACCCCGAACCGCCCATTGGACCTGCACGGACTGGGTGTCGACTTTGCGGCAGTGTCTGGCCACAAGATGCTCGGCCCGACGGGGGTCGGCGCGCTTTACGGTCGCGCAGAACTGCTTGCTGACCTGCCCCCGTTCATGACCGGCGGCTCGATGATCACCACCGTGACGATCGAAAAGTCCGAATACCTCCCGCCGCCGCAGCGCTTCGAGGCGGGCACGCAGCGGGTCTCGCAAGCAGTTGCGCTGGCTGCGGCGGTCGACTATCTCGACGCGGTCGGGCTCGACCGCATCCACGCGTGGGAGGCGCAGCTTGGACAGCGCCTTGTGACCGGCCTTGCCGAGATCGACGGCGTCACCGTGCTCGGCCCCGGCGAAGGCGTCGAGCGGGCGGGGCTTGCGAGCTTCGATGTTGATGGCGTGCACGCGCATGACGTCGGTCAGTTTCTGGATGATCGTGGCATCGCCGCGCGCGTCGGTCACCACTGCACGCAGCCACTGCATCGCCGCTTCGGCGTCATCGCGACCACGCGCGCGAGCGCATACCTCTACACGACGACTGAAGAGATCGACGAGTTGCTTGAAGCAGTTCGCGGTGTGCGGCCGTTCTTCGGGGCCACCGGGCGCGCAGTAAAAGCTACGCATTCGGGGGTGAACGCGTGAGCGACCTCGAAAGCCTCTACCGCGAGGTGATCCTCGACCACTCCCGCTTCCCCCGGGGCCGCGGTCTGGTCGATGAGCCCATCGCCGAATCCCACCAGCTCAACCCCACCTGTGGTGACGAGGTCACGGTACGCCTCCATGCGGATGCCACTGCCAGCCGACTAGCGTGCGTGAGCTGGACCGGCAACGGGTGCGCAATCTCACAGGCATCCGCCTCGCTGATGTACGAAGTACTCGTGGCACTGAGCCCGCAGGAAGTGACGGCGCGGATCGCGGCGTTCCGCGAACTCATGCACTCGAAAGGCCAGAGCGAGGGTGACGAGGAGCTGCTCGGCGACGCCGTCGCGCTCGCCGGAGTCTCCAAATATGTCGCCCGCATCAAATGCGCGTCGCTGGCCTGGGTCGCTGTTGAGGATGCCCTCGCACGCGCCGAACTCACGGCAGCGTCGTGAGCGAAACCCTGCGCGACCGACTTCGCGCGCTGCCATCGTTCGTCGAGCCGCTCCAGCAGTTCGAGCCGGTCCCGCAATTCGACCCGAGCACCGCCCCCGCCAACCTGCTCGAGCTCTTCGTCGACTGGCTCGAGGATGCGCTCGCCACGGGCGTGGAGGCTCCGCACGTCTTCACTCTCGCCACGAGCGACTCGGCTGGCGCAGTCTCCGCCCGGGTCCTTCGCCTCAAGAACATCGAGGCGGGCGATTTGCACTTCGCCGGGTCCCGCAACTCGCGCAAGGGTCGCGACCTCGCCGACAACCCGCGCGCCGCGATGACGTTCTATTGGCCCAGTCGCTCACGGCAGGTGCGGTTCACGGGGCCGGTGCGTGAATTGTCTCCCGAAGCATCCGCCACTGACTGGGCTGAGCGACCTGCAACCAACGGGCCCATGGATGGCGCGTGGCAACTGTGGGCGTTGCGCCCGGTCGACGTGCTCTTCTTTCAGGCCGCGGAAGACGGCCGGGACGTGAAACTGAGGTACCCGCTCAGCTAGCTTTTCAAGTGAGGGCGCGCTGACAACTAAGCTATTCTCGTGCCCCAAACCGCCACGGACGAGGTTTCCGCGACACCCAAGAGCGCACTCAGTTGGTCGCTCATTCCAGCCACGATTCTCTGCACTTCAGCGCTGTTTCTGTTCGCCTTTCGCGACACCGGCGACGGGGCGCGACTCCTCGGATATGTCATGGTCGTCGCAGCCCTCACGATCGCCTGGTACTTCGACCGCACCAAGCGCAGCGAGGAGCTGTTCAAGGACCTGCTGCTCATCGCGATCGGCATGGTCATCGTCTCGACGATCTCGGTCAAAGCCGACATCAGCTGGGGCAACTTCTTTCTCATCGGCATTGTGCTCTCGCTGGCGGTTGCGGTGCCATACCTCATCTCGCGCTTCGTGTTCAAGACTCGACGCATCCGTTTCCCGTGGCGCGGCGGCGTGCGCTGGACCCGCGTGCAGTGGAGCTACTTCGCCCTCGTGCTCTTTCTCGGCTGGCTCATTCTGCCGTTCTACTTCATCACCTCAGGGGTCTACCTCAACTGGCCGATCGTGCAGACTCCGGATGAGATCGCTCGCCTCTTCGTCGGCGTCAACGCAGTCGGCACTTGGGACGAACTGTTCTTCATCTGCACGGTCTTCACGCTCCTGCGCCGCCACTTTCCGATGTGGCAAGCGAACATCCTGCAGACCATCGTCTTCGTCTCGTTCCTGTGGGAACTCGGCTACCAATCGTGGGGCCCGCTGCTCACCATCCCGTTCGCACTCCTGCAGGGCTGGACATTCACCATCACGAAGTCCCTGGGATATGTGTTGACCG
>CAZCOC010000208.1:0-2732 GCA_964500075.1 uncultured Salinibacterium sp. | reverse complement strand
GGGACTCGGTCATCGTGCTCCGCCAAAGAACTCGCTCAAGACTGCGGCGACCGCGGCCGGTTGCTCCGCCGGGGCTAGGTGCGAGGCATCCGCAATCTGATGGATGCGCCCGACCTGCACTCCGTCGGCGATCAGCGCGGCCGACGACTCCGGAGTCACTTGGTCGTGTTCGGCCCAAATCGCGAGCACCGGCGGCGCGATCTGGCCGAGCATCGCGCGAACGTCGTAGCTGGCAAGCGCCTCACAGCACAGTGCATAACTCTCGTCATCGGTGTCGCGCAGGTCGTTCAGTTGCCGTGCGGTGATGTCGGGATGCCGCTCACGCGACCCGGGGGCGAACCAGCGCCCGGCCGCGCCAGACACGAGCGAGGCAGTGCCATCGGTGCGCGCAGCTGCAGCGCGCTCGGCCCAACCCACAGGCTCGCCGATCTTCGCGCCGGAACAGACGATCCCCGCGCTCGAGACGCGATCGCGAGCCACCAGCAGCAGTTCGAGGCCGACGGCCCCGGCGAGCGACAGTCCGGCATAGTGGAACTCCCGCTCACCGATGGAGTCAAGCGCCCCGAGGAGCCCGGTGCCAATCTCGGCAACGGTGAACGATTGCCGCGCGGCAGGTGAGTTTCCATGTCCCGGATGATCGAAGGCGAGAACGCGATAGCGGTCGCTCAGGAAGGCGGCCGCGGCATCCCACAACACCGTTGTCGTGCCGAGGGATGCTCCGAGCACGACGAGCGGAGCCCCGGCTGGCCCGCGCGGCTTCGTGATCGCAATCTGCGGAACGGTCACGAGCGGCTGCTGTCGAGCGCTGCCGCGGCGGCCTCAGCTTGCCCGATCATGCGCTCAGTGTAGCCAGCAGCTTGGTGATTCGCTGCAGACTGACCGGCTCAGTCGTGGCCAGGTGTTGGGCGAAGAGACTCAGGCGAAACTCTTCGAGCATCCACCGAGCCTTCACGAGGATCGGGTAGGCTTGGGCATCCAGCTCGGTGACGATGCCAGTGCTGATGCCAGTGCTGGTGCCAGTGGTGGTGCCAGTGCCGATATCAGTGCCCGCAAGCTCGGCCAGCGGCAGTGCGCCACCGGCACGCACGTAGCGCTCGGTTGCTGCCTGCACCTCGGTCATCGAGATCCGGTCGCGGCCGGGGTTGTCGCTGAGCTTCGCGACGCGGTGAGTGAGCGCCGAAAGATACACCGGGTACCGCCGCAGCTGCGCAAGCCCCGCGCGGCGGATAAACCCGGGGTGCACGAGACCGTCGAGGGTTGCGCGTGCATCACTGAGTGGAGCGATGAGCACCATGCTCGTGGCATCCCGAATCGCCCGGTCGGCCTCGCGCGCGGCAGTCAGGATTCGAGAGACGAGTGCGATCGTCTCGAACATTCGATCAAGAACAGTCGCTGAGACCTCGTCGCGAACCGCTTCGAACTGCGCCCGCGTCCACACCTCTCGACCCACAACCACGTCGTCGATGCATGTCATGAGCGCGTCGCTGAACAGCTCGGCGTTCGTTCGATACGGGCTCGTCGCGAGCGTGAGCTTCTCCTGTGTGGTCAAGTGATCCTGCACGTAGGCGCTCGGTGCCGGGATCGCCATCGCGAGCAGTCGCCGAACCCCGGCGGCGTGCGCGACCGCTTGCGCGACCGGCGTTGACATCAACCGGATGCTCGCAGACTCCCCATCATCGACGAGCGCTGGGTAAGCACGGATCGTGTTACTGCCGTGCTTTGTGTCGCGCGTGCGGTCAAGCTCCTCGAAGTCCCAGCGCGTGATACCGGATCGTTCGACCGATGCGATGGCTCCAGCGCCGACTCCTTGGCCGAGCCCTTGGTCGCCCCGGCTACGACTCGCCGAATCAATGGCGCGCGCAACGCTTTCGCGTGCCACCGGGGCAAGGCTCGCTTGCAGCGCGCTCAGTGACTTGCCGTGAGCGACCGTCGCGCCGTGCTCGTCGGCGACCGCGAAGGTTACGCGCAAATGATCCGGCACCCGCTCGAGGTCGAAGTCACTGGCAGACACTGGCGCGTGGGTTTGGGCCGCGATCTCGCGAGCTAGCGACTCGGTGAGCCCACCAGAGCTAGCAACCGGGAGCGCGGCCAGCAGCTTTCTCGCCCAGTCTGCAGCAGGCACCACAGTGCGCCTGATCTGTTTGGGCAGGGTCTTGATGAGCGCGGTCACAAGCTCTTCGCGCAGTCCAGACACTTGCCAGTCGAACCCCTCCGACCGAAGCCCCGCCAACAGCGGCAGCGGAACCGTGACGGTCACTCCGTCGTCCGTCGCCCCCGGCTCGAACCGGTAGCCGAGCGCAAGTGTCTGATCGCCCTGAACCCACTCACTCGGAAACAGAGCCTCGTCGACACTCGCCTCGGGCTCCTCAACGAGATTCTCGGCGGTCATCGTGAGCAGGTCGGGCGTGGCCTGGCGAGCCGTCTTCCACCAGCTCTCGAAATCACGAACGGATGCGACATCCACCGGAACACGTCGCCGATAGAAGTCGACGATCGCTTCGTCATCAAACAGGATGTCGCGGCGCCGGGTTCGCTCCTCGAGCTCGGCGAGTTGCTGCCGCAGCGCTCGGTTCGCCCGATCGAAATCCCAGAGCCTCGCCTTCATGCGTTCGACCGGAATATCACCGTCGACCAGAGCGTGCCGCACAAACAACTCATGCGCATAGCCGGGGTCGATGCGCGCGAATTGAACCCTGCGCTTCTGGATGATCGGCACCCCGTACAGCGTCACT
>CAZCOC010000207.1:0-2735 GCA_964500075.1 uncultured Salinibacterium sp. | reverse complement strand
GGCTATGTACACCATCAGAACTCCTCGCAATCAGCGCAAAAGGGTGGGCTCGGGTCGAAGCTCGACCTCGATCCCCGTGGTTGGATCGGTGTAGGTGGTGAGTGAATTATTGAGCAGTTCATCGAGTGTCAGGAAAAAAGTGATCGTGATCGATTGGTAGTCGGCGCCGGGCAACAGGGCGCAGTCGCGAAAACCATCGGAGCCCCTCCCCTCGCTCTCAAACTCCGTCTGCCGCACCTGCAAGCGCAGCTCAAATCGATTGCCCGGGAAGACGGTGATGGTGTCCATTCGATAACCGACCGTGCCGCCTTGGTCCGAGAAGCACCGTCGAACGTTCGCTCCAGGTGTCGACACTCCCGTTCCCCGACCGGAACCCATTTGAGAGAACTGACCCCCCGCGAACGCCCAATACTCGCCCGCAGGTGCGGTGACTTGAACACGTAGCGGCAGATCCAGCGTCAACGGTTGCGTCTGAAAAGTGGACCACGGCCAGTGTCGAAAGTCGCCGCGAGCGAACGCGTACGTGCTGACGTCACCGTCTTCATCAGTGAGCACAATCGTGGCGGCATAGAACGTCCCCATGCAGAGCTCTGGAAACTCGATCCGGCCACCGCTCCACTGCTGCAAGGAGTCGTTGCGATAGACCGGGGCGGTGGGCGTTCGGAAGCAGTCGCCCGCAAGGGTCGCCGACACCGTCACCGGCCGATCGGTCGTCAGGGGAAACCATGCTCCTTGCGTCGCGGTGGACGGATCGTATCGCGGCGAGAGGGTCCATCGTGCGCTGGCGATCTCCATCAGTGGAGCCTCGCCGGCGGGCTCCGTGTACCCGCCCGTGACAGTCTCGCCGAGTTCCCACCACTCTCGGCCCAGTGTCTCGGGCCAACTAGCCGTCATGCGCGCCCAGCCCAGCGTTTCTTGCGACCGACAGTCTGAGCCGCAGAGGCCCGGGCGTGCAGACAAGATCGGCACCCGATAGGTTTCGGTGCGGGCCTCGCAGCCACCGGCACAATTGACCGCCGATGCCTCGATCACATGGTGATTGATGGCCGCACCGGAGTCGGTGGAAATGTCAGTCGTCACGACGATGTAGCCATTGGCTTCGAAATACGACGAGATTGCCGGGAGGTCGCAAATGACCTGGGGCAATGCACCCTCCGGACCCTGCCAGGCTCCACACTGGGCTCCCGGTACAGCAGCGCGAATACGGACTCCGTTCGGTGGAACGTCAACGTCAAGCCGCACGTCGGTCAGGGTGAGCGTGGGAAAGGATGTTGCCGGCGCATGCACGACTACTTCGTTACGGAACTGAGGTCGGCCGGCGATGTCACCCCTTCCCTCATCGAACCACCCCACGCATGCCTTGTAGCTGGCACCCGGGGCCACTGTGAATACGGTCGTTGCCTGCTGGTTGTAGGTGGGCAGCCAGTTGTTGCGTGCTGTGTATTCGGGCGTGATCGCTGAAATCGTCTGCGGGCGCAGCGTGAATACGTCCGGGGGGCCAAGGAAGGTACCAGGAGCGGTAAAATCGCACGAACTCGAGTCGGCGCTGACCCAGCCGACCCGCACATCCTGCCGGGCAGAGAAAGGCACTGAGACCTGAACGAGGTTGCCGCTGAGGCCCAGCAGCTGCGCGTCTGGGCGAACCGCACTGGCAGAGACTGGCACCGTCAGCGAGCGGTCTACGGCGAAAGTGCGCCCGAAGTCGTCAACGACAACAGCCTCGACGTCCACGGTCGCACCTCGATCCCAACCGTCAGCAGAGACGCAATGCCAAAATACGCGGGTGGCGCCTCCCGGCAGCCACTCGGCAGCAACGTCGGGCTCTGTACGTGTCGTGCGGGTCTGCTCGAGTCCCCCGCTGCGCATCGTCACCGTGATCTCGGCGGGCGCGTTCGTTCGCACCGAAACCGCGAGGTTGGCTCCCGTCGCTGTCGCACAGGTTCCGCCCCGAATACTGGCCGCGAGCGGCAAGAGATCACCCCCCAACAGGGTTGCAGAGACCCCCGAGGGGCAGTCCGATGCCGCGCGATCAATCGCGCACGGATCCCCGAACGGCGAACTGAGCCACGAAAGGAGTCCGATGAACGCGAAGTATGGGTTGATCAGCTCTGTCGCCTCGACGAGTGCGGCCTCGAATTCCGGGGGCAATTCAGCCGGCGCCGTTTCGGGCTCGAAGGCAGGATCGGAAATCTCGACAACGCTGACCGTTTCGAGAGGGATGCCCCCGTCGGCATCCGAACCCAAGTCTGGGTCCGCCTCCGGGGATGGGGTCGCCCCACCACCACCAGGCTCGGGGAACGGTGCGTCGTCAGGTATCGGTTGCAGAACCAAGGCCTCAACGCTCGCCACCGAGGTATCCGTCTCGGTCACCGGTGCGAAACGAACAGCGACGAACGCTGCCCCGACGCCGACCGCGATCGCCGCGATAAGACCGATCACTGGCTTGAGCCACATAAGTTCCCTCATTCCAGACACACCATGTAGGCGTTGTAGCTAGCGGGCGAGCTTGCGTTACCCGCCGCATCTCGCGCGACGGCTTGGAAGGTCATTGCTCCTTCAGGCGAATTCAAGGAGTCGTAGTTGTAACGCCACGTGCCCGACACGAGTGCCATCGGGGCCGAGCCGGTTGCCACCCCCGACCACGACAAGGTCACTTGCGTCACGCTGACGTTGTCGCTCGCGACTGCGGTGACGACGGCGGGGCAAGGGTTCACGTCGACTCCGAGCTGCAGTAC
>CAZCOC010000206.1:0-2744 GCA_964500075.1 uncultured Salinibacterium sp. | reverse complement strand
TGACATCCACCTTGACGCCTGATTCGGCGGATTCGACCGCCGACTGCACCATGGCAAGGCTCCACACATTGGAATGAATGTTTCCGTACGGTGTGGTCCCGGTTCTGAGGCTGTTGATGAACTCCCGCAACGAGCCGGCCATCTCCTCGGGCTGTGCTGAGGCCGAGTCGGCCACATACAAGGCTTCTGGCGAGTCGAGAATAGGACGCTCAGACCCGTCCCACGACGATGCCCCGTGGGCGCCTCGTGCAATCCAACTGCCGTTCCACGAAGTGTTGAGACCCTGGCTGCACCAGCTGCCGGTGAAGACATAGCGGGCACCACCGGTCATCTCAAAGACCGCTACGGCACAGGCATCCCCGCGGTACCAGCTCCACGACGGATTGAAGGCATCGCAGTAGACGTTTACCGGTTCGGCGCCAAGCACGAAGCGGGCGGCGTCAAAGGCATGAATCGCCATATCGAGCAGCAGCGGATGCTCCATCTCATCCCTGAACCCGCCGAAATGTGGGCCTGTGTGGAAGTCGGTGCTGAGAATGCCGATATCGCCAAGAAGCGCAACCGTCTCGCCAAATTGGAACAAGGTGCGGTAGTAGCGCCGTGACTGACTCGTCATCAGAAGTTGTCCGGTGGCTTCGGCGAGTGCGGCAAGCTGGATCGCCTCAGCGACCGTTGGCACGATGGGTTTCTCACAGAGCACGGGAAGGCCCAGCCGCAACGACTCGCTGTTCACTGAGTAGTGAGCACCCGGCACGGTGACATTCACGACTGCATCGACCTCGATGACACTGGCAAGATTAGTCACGCTTGAGCCGATCGCGACATCCATGAGTCCAAGTTCGTCGACAGCCGCGTTCGCAAGGGTGGGATCGAGGTCGATGATGCCGACGAGCTGTGCCGCAGGTTCTTCCGAGATCACGTTCGACCACACGCGACCCATTGCCCCAGCGCCAACGAGCACGAGTTTCAGGGGACTGCCGGTCTCGGGCACCCGCGAAAAGTAGGTCATTCGGTGTACTCGGTGCGGAACGGTCCCTTGTAGGCGTACCCCGTAAAGAAGTTCTCGGTGTCGTAGTTCAACAACACGGGGCGCTTGCGGCTCGGCAACTGAGGCTCTGCCCAAGCGACTCCGTTGGCAATCACCCGGCGAACGTCAGCGTGGTGGTACACCGGGTAGTCCTGGTCCCCCGGACTGAAGTAAAAGATCCGGCCGTGTCCACGCGTCCATGTGCAGCCGCTGCGAAACACCTCACCACCCGAGAAGGTGCTCAGAAAGATCAGTTCCTCCGGCTCGGGAATGTCGAAGAACTCCCCGTACATTTCCTGCTCGTCGATGATGATGGGATGAGGCACGCCGGCCGCAATCGGATGGCTCGGGGCCACCGTCCAGATCAGTTCGCGGTCGCGCTCGCTTCGCCACCGGAGGGTGCAGGTGGTACCCATCAGCCGAACAAAGATCTTGGACCAGTGCCCGGAATGGAGCACGACGAGCCCCATCCCGGCAAGCACCGCAGCGTGCACCCTGTCCACAATCAGATCGTCGACCTCCGCGTGGGCTGCGTGACCCCACCACACCAGAACATCGGTCGATTCAAGAAGCTCCTGCGAGAGTCCATGCTCCGGATCATCCAGAGTCACGGTCGTCACTTGGGCACTCGAGCCGAGGTTGTCCCGGATTCCAGCTGCAATAGTTTCGTGCATCCCGTCGGGATAAATCGACGCGACCTTCGCATCGACCTTCTCGTGGCGATTCTCACCCCACACCACAACGCGAAGGGCGCCGGTGGCGCTCACAAGTGCTGCCCGTCACCATCGATTGAGGTATCAAGCGGGGTTAAGCGAAACCGTCGTGTCATGAAACCGTAGTACTCGCCCTTCATGTTGCCGACGACCCAGTCGCCCGAGAAGATCATCCAGCCTCCCATCCCGTCCGGGTCCAGCCACTTGGTCGGCACCTGCGGCAGGTACGGCGTGTGAGGGTACTCCCACGCAGGGTCATGATGGACAAGACCCCAGGGACCCCACGGCGTTGGGCCTTCAAGCACATGAAGCTCTGCGCGTTTATCCCAAGTACTCTTGGCTACATCGTGCGGAGTGTTGAGCGTGTGGGGCACCGAGTCTGTACCGTAGGTGAGGATGAAACGGCCGATCGCTGCGCTATAGGTCATCGTCGGATGCCCGATGCGGCCCGGATCTCGGAGGATCGGTCGGGACTCATCTTCTCGTGACGACCACCTGGGGTTCTCGATCGAGCTCGCCCCCTCACCGTGGGATGCGAAGAATTCCCAGGTGGAGCGGTCGCCTACGGTCGCCTTGGGAGCACGCGCGAGGAAGATGTTGTCGCCGGTTTCCCAATTGATATCGTTCGAGAGAGCGTAGACGTAGTCCCCAAGAGCCTCAGGGACTCCCTCGTAACCAGGGCCGAACGCCACAAAGGCCAGACCAGCGAAACGCGGCCCTAAGAAGTAGTCGTCGGGCCCTACTTCGGCGTCAGGGGCGCCAAGCCAGGTGTTCCCACCATCGTCGGAATACATCAGAGCAACAACGCCGCCGTGAGGTGACATCAGATTGACAGTGTCGAAATCGAACCCCGGGGCAGCAAAATCGTAGTCGTAGGCGGCAACGAAGAGTCGATCACCGACGGCCAGCGCGCCGTCAACATAGCGGGTCATGCGGGTATCCGCTGACCTCTTCAGGTCGGGAAACTGCGACACCAGCGTGACCACGTGATTCGGGGGCGTGCC
>CAZCOC010000205.1:0-2749 GCA_964500075.1 uncultured Salinibacterium sp. | reverse complement strand
TCTGCACGACCACGTGATTCAACAACTCTTTGCAACCGGGTTGGAACTGCAGACCATTGCAGGAACGACGCAAGGGGATGTCGCGGAACGGATTTCTACGGCGGTCACCCACATCGACGGCAGCATTTCGCAGATTCGCACGGTGATCTTTGCCCTCTCGGGCTCCACTCGCGATGGACATCCGACCGTGCGTCACGCTGTCATCGACCTCGCCAACGAGTTCGCGCCCAGCCTTGCGCGCACACCAACCGTGAGCTTCTCCGGACCGGTGGACCTCATGATTACCCACGAGCTCGCCGACGACGTCGTCGCGGTGACGCGCGAGGCCCTCGCAAATGTCGTCAAGCATGCTCAGGCCGAGCACACCTCGATTGGCCTCACCGTACTCGATGGGCACGCAACCCTCACGATCACCGACGATGGGCACGGCATTGACGGCTCGACCCGCAGGAGCGGGCTGATGAATCTCGAACACCGCGCGCTCGACCGCGGCGGGAGCTTTACTCTCCAATCCGATCAGGCCGGGACCCGCCTGCGATGGACGGTCCCCATCGAGGCAACACCGTGATCCGCGTGTTCCTGGTTGATGACCACGAACTGGTGCGTCGCGGAATCGGTGCGCTGCTGAACGCGGAGGATGACATGGAGGTCGTCGGAGAGGCGTCAACGGCCGCGCAGGCGAGAGGTCGCATTCGAGCAACGAGACCGGATGTTGCGGTGCTCGACGTGCGCCTGCCCGATGGCAGCGGGATCGACGTGTGCCGCGACATCCGTTCAGACCTGCCAGACACTCGCTGCCTCATGCTCACCGGCTACGACGACGACGATGCGATCTACGCTGCGGTGCTCGCTGGCGCAGCGGGCTACGTCATTAAGGACATCAGGGGCAGCAAGCTCGTTGACTCGGTGCGGGCCGTGGCGGCCGGGCGCTCGTTACTTGACCCGGCGTTGAATCGGCGCGTCGTCGAACGCATCAAAGAGCGCCACGACACCGACCCGCGGCTCGATTCCCTCACCATGCGGGAACGACAGATACTCCCACTAATTGCTGAAGGGCTGACCAACCGCGAGATCGGGGACCGGCTGGGGCTCGCCGAGAAGACCGTCAAGAACTACCTCTCCGGGCTCTTGAGCAAGCTCGGCCTGCAACGGCGCACCCAGGCTGCGGTGTTGCACCTCGAGTCACAGCAACAGTAGGCGGGACCTTCGGCCCTACGGCCGGTGCGTCGCCCGCTTTACGGTCGCGACATGACGACTTCGGCTACCGCCCGCGAGCTTGCGCTCAGCACCGAGGCACCTTTGTACGTCGTTGATGCTTGGTGGAGGGCCGCCAACTACCTGACAGTCGGGCAGATATACCTCCGTGGAAACGCCCTGCTCCGGGAGCCGCTCACGGCCGAAGACATCAAGCCAAGGCTCCTGGGCCACTGGGGCACCTCGCCAGCGCTCAACCTCATCTATGCGCACCTGAACCAGCTGATCGTGGCCCGGTCACTCGACGTGCTCTACATCGCGGGCCCTGGACACGGCGGGCCGGCGATGGTCGCCAACACCTGGCTCGACGGCACGTACTCAGAACTGTTCCCGCTCATCGCCCAAGATGGGGCGGGGATGCTCGACCTGTTCCGCCAATTCTCGGCACCGGGTGGCATCCCCTCGCACGCCTCGCCCGGTACGCCCGGTTCGATCCACGAGGGCGGCGAACTCGGCTATTCACTCGTGCACGCCTACGGGGCCGCACTCGACAACCCGGAGCTGTTAGTCGCATGCGTCGTCGGCGACGGCGAAGCCGAAACTGGGACGCTTGCCGCCAGCTGGCATCTCAACAAATTTCTCAATCCGGAGACCGACGGTGCCGTGTTGCCGATTCTGAATCTCAACGGCTACAAGATCGCTAACCCCGCTGTGTTGGCGCGCATCCCCGAGTCGGAGCTTCTCGAACTGTTCCGCGGCTACGGGTACGAGCCGATTCTTGTCTCCGGCGGATTCGACGGTGAAGATCCGATGGTCGTCCACGCCGCCATGGCTGCCGCCCTCGAGTACGCGGCCGAGCGCATTAGCGAGATTCGCCTCGAAGCCAGAAGCTCCAATTCGGCACCGCGGCCGACCTGGCCGATGATCATCCTGCGCACACCCAAAGGCTGGACGGGGCCAAAGGAAGTCGACGGACTGCCCGTCGAGGGCACCTGGCGTTCCCACCAGGTTCCGCTGGCAAACGTCGCGGAGAACCCTGAGCACCTCGCGATGCTCGAGTCGTGGATGCGCAGCTACCGGCCAGAGGAACTGTTCGACAACGACGGCCGCGCTATGCCGGTGCTCTCGTCGATTCGTCCGAGCGGCGCGAAACGCATGAGCGCTCTTCCCGCCTCCAATGGCGGACTGCTCCTTCGCGATCTCGTCTTACCGCTCGCCGAGACTCGCGCGGTCGACATCTCAGCGGGACGCGGCATGACCGCAGAGGCGACCCGCGTTCTCGGCGGGTGGCTGGCGGATGTCGCGCGTCTGAACCCGCAGACCTTTCGACTGTTCGGGCCGGACGAAACCGCATCGAACCGCCTCGACGGGATCTACACAGTCACCGACAAACAGTGGCTGGGCACCACTGAACCCACCGATGAGCATCTCGCCCGTCATGGCCGCGTCATCGAGATCCTGAGCGAGAACCTCGTCGAAGGACTTCTTGAGGGCTACCTCCTGACCGGTCGCCACGGACTGATGAACTCGTACGAAGCGTTCATCCACGTCGTCG
>CAZCOC010000204.1:0-2761 GCA_964500075.1 uncultured Salinibacterium sp. | reverse complement strand
CCGGTGACGGCGCCCACGTCGACGAGGATGGCGACATCTGGCTGCTCGGCCGCGTCGACGACGTCATGAACGTCTCCGGCCACCGACTCTCCACCGCCGAGATCGAGTCAGCGCTGGTCTCGAACCCAATTGTCGCTGAGGCCGCGGTCGTCGGTGCCTCCGATGAGCTGACCGGCCAAGCGGTCGTCGCCTTTGTCATCCTCAAACACAATCAAGAGGATGCTCAGACCGCCGAAGAAGCAAGCACCATGCTGCGCGCCCATGTCGCACAAGAGATCGGCGCGATTGCGCGACCGCGCGAGGTGTTCATCGTCGCCGAGCTGCCGAAGACGCGCTCTGGAAAGATCATGCGAAGGCTGCTTCAGGATGTTGCCGAGGGGCGCGAGCTCGGTGACACCACCACCCTGACCGATAGTGCCGTGATGACGGTGATCACCGACCGATTGCGGTAGCGCGGCGAGCCTAGCGCGTGCGCTCCTTCAAGCTGCGCTCCTTCAAGCTGCGATCGTTCAAGACGTGCTCTGCGATGTCAAGATCGCTGAATGGCACTCGCTCGTCGCCGATGATCTGGTAGGGCTCGTGCCCCTTGCCCTGCAGGAGCACAACGTCGTCCGGCCCGGCGGCATCGATCGCATAGCTGATCGCCGTCGCACGATCACGAATTTCGACGACCAACTCTGGGTGCACAAAACCGTGTCTGATGTCGTTGAGAATCTGATCCCCATCCTCGAAGTGCACGTCGTCGTCTGTAACGATGACGAGGTCGGAACCGCGTTCGACGATGCGAGCCATCTCCGGCCGCTTGCCAGGGTCGCGATCTCCCGTTGCACCGAACACGGTAATGATGCGATGGTGGCCTGACTCGCGCAACGCTGTGACGGACTGCTCGACAGCATCCGGGGTGTGTCCAGCATCAACAACAACGAGCGGCAGGTTTGGATCAGGCTGAACCCTGGTCATGCGCCCGACCACCGGTGTCAGCGGGCTCAGTACCGCAGCAATCTTGTCCGCAGGGCGGTTCTGGGCGTGCAGCACGGTCGCGCACGCGAGCAGGTTGTCGACGTTGAACCGGCCGATGAGCGAGCTGCTGACCGGATGCCGCGACTCGCCGATCACAAGCTCGAACTCGAGGCCCCGTCTTGTCAAGAGCACGCCATCGGCTCGAACGGTCGCCCGCGAGTCGCCTCGCGAACTCATGCCGATGATGCGGAGGTGCGAAAAACGATCATCCGAACGCAGCCGATCGAAATGCTCAGCTCCGTGCTCGTCGTCCAGATTGATGATCACCGTACGCACACCTGGCAGCGAGAAGATCTTCGCCTTCTGTGCGGCGTACTCCTCCATCGTGCCGTGGTAGTCGAGGTGATCGCGGGTGAGGTTCGTGAACACGACCGTGTGGAACTCAACCCCGGCGATGCGGTTCTGCGCGAGCGCGTGGGAGCTGACTTCCATCGCAACTGTCGTAACGCCAGCGGCCACAAAGTCGGCGAGGTACTGATGCAGGGTCGTCACTTGCGGTGTCGTCATACCCATGTTGATGCGGGGTTGCCCGGTGATACCTGCGCCGAGGGTGCCAATTGTCGCGGAAGGCACAGCAAGCAGATCCCAGGCTTGGGTGAGCAGGTGCGCTGTCGAGGTCTTTCCGTTCGTGCCGGTGATCCCGACGATGTCCAGTGAGCGCGACGGGTTTCCCGTGAAGTCCGCCGCAATGCGGCCGAGCGATGCGGCGAGGCCTGCGATGCGGTGCATGCGAGCTGGCCCGTCGAGCGCTGGCCCGTCGAGCGCTGGCAGAGCCGCGGCATCCACGAGCACTGCTGAGGCGCCGCGACGAAAGGCATCATCGATGTACGGCAACGCTGCGGCGCCCGGCCGGCCGAGCGCGACGAAGATGTCGCCAGCGTCCAGTTCGCGAGTGTCCTGAACGAGACGACGACCGCGAATCACGACCCCGTCGAGCGAGTGATCGTATGGCGAGAGCAGGAAGTCGTGTTCCGCCGCGGCGGCGCCTGCCTTGCCGTCGGACCAGACCTCGATCACGCGAACTCGAACACGAACTCGACTTCCACCGCAGAATCAAGCGGCAACACAGCGACACCGACGGCGCTACGGGCGTGGGTTCCTGCTTCGCCGAAGATCTCACCGAGCAATTCTGATGCCCCGTTGATGACTCCGGGCTGGCCGGTGAAATCAGGCGCGGATGCCACGAAGCCGACGACCTTGACGACGCGAGTGATGCGGTCGAGCGAGCCGATCACGGACTGGGCGGCCGCGAGCCCGTTGAGCACGCAGATCGCCGCGAGGCTTTTCGCTGTCTCCGGATCCACACCGGCACCGACCTTGCCAGTGACGGCGAGTGCGCCGCCGACGAATGGCAGCTGACCGGAGGTGAATACAAGGTTTCCTGAGATCACCGCTGGCACATAGGCGGCGACCGGCTTGGCCAGTTCTGGCACGGCAAGGCCAAGCTCGATCAGTCGTTCTTCGATGTGAGACATCAGGCTTCAGCACTCTTTTCACGCTTGAGGTAGGCAACGAGGCCGCCCTCCGGTCCGGGCACAACCTGCACGAGTTCCCAGCCTTCAGCGCCCCAGTTGTTGAGGATCGCGGAGGTGTTGTGAATGATCAATGGGGTAGTTAGATATTCCCAAGTCGGCATTTCAGGCATCCGTTCAGCTTGATACAGGGGTTGGTCGCGTAACCTGATTCTATGTCTGCCCAAAAAAGCCCGCGTCGTGGCGCCTTCCCAGCTGCCGTTGGCATC
>CAZCOC010000203.1:0-2780 GCA_964500075.1 uncultured Salinibacterium sp. | reverse complement strand
CGCCGCCGGTTGTGGCCGCAGCTGCTCGGTGACCGCCGCACGGTCGCTGCGGTCTACAGCTAGGGCGTTCCTTCCCAGGGGCGACCTGCGCACGGGACTGCGACGGGCGGACCTACTCCGAGCCGGGCAGCTGCGGTGGCCCGAGCGCCAGCAGCACGACGAACAGCACCGCGACAGCCGCGGCGATCGCGACGATCAACAACACCGGGTGACGGATGAACCACCTCACCAGCCGGTCGAGCCAGTTTTTGTCGCGCGGATCATCCGTTTCTTCACGCCGCCAGTTGCCCTCAAGGCGGCCCGTGCGAGCGAGCCAGAGTTCGACCGGGATCGTCGCGTACGGGATGATCGCACTCGCGATTGCCACCACGGCAACCCCAGGGTTCCAGCGCTGGTTGACGGCAAGCAGCACGGCGGTGGCACCATATGCCAGAAACACGAAACCGTGGATGCCGCCACCGATCGTAACCGCAATGTCGGGGCCGATCGTTGCGCGGAGTATCAGGCCGGTGATGAGGAGCGTCCAGGTGATCGCTTCGGCGATGGCGAGGGCTCGGAAGAGACGTTTCGGAGTCATCGTGCTCTCAGGGGGCGGCTTCGGCGAAGGCCGCGATCGCGCTCGTGAAGAAGGTGAGGCCGTCGGTTCCTGAGCGCATCGCATCCGGAGTATCGGGCCCGAACCCGGCCTCGACGGCGTGCTCGGGGTGCGGCATGAGCCCGACCACGTTGCCGCGGTCGTTGGTGATGCCGGCAATATCGTTGAGTGACCCGTTCGGGTTCACGTCGAGGTAGCGCACGACCACCCGGCCGTCTCCCTCGAGTCGCTCGATGGTCGCGGCATCCGCAATGAAGCCGCCTTCGCCGTTCTTGAGTGGGATCGTGATCTCTTGGCCGCTCGCGAAGCCGTTCGTGAAGGCCGTATCGGTCTGCTCGACGCGCAGACGCTGGTCGCGGCAGATGAAGTCGCCGTGGTCGTTACGCACCAGGCCGCCGGGGAGCAAGTGGGCTTCGAGGAGAATCTGGAAGCCATTGCAGATGCCGAGCACGGGCATGCCGCTATTGGCGGCGTCAATGACTTCGCTCATGATCGGGGATCGCGCGGCGATTGCGCCGCACCGCAAGTAGTCACCGTAGCTGAAGCCGCCCGGCAGCACGATCGCGTCCACGCCGTGCAGGTCGTGCTCGCCGTGCCACAAGGCGACAGCCTCGGCGCCAGCGAGGCGCACGGCGCGCTGGGCGTCCCGATCGTCGAGGGAACCGGGGAAAGTGATGACGCCGATACGCACTAGGCGGTGCCCTCTGCGGCGTGCACGCTTACGACATCCTCGATGATCGTATTGGCGAGCATCGTTTCGGCGAGGTCGCGGGCTTCGGCGATGGCGGCATCATCGATCGGACCGTCGACGGTGAGCTCGAAGCGCTTGCCGATGCGCACGGCCTGAAACCGACTGTTGCCGAGGCGGCTGAGCGCACCGGCGACCGCTTTGCCCTGCGGATCGAGCAGCTCGGCCTTCGGCATGACCTCGACGATGATGGTGGGCATTGGGGGCTCCGGGCGGTTGGTGCACAGTGTCGGTGCGCACGTGCAGTGCTGGGTGCAGTGCACAGGGTTAGTCAGCAAGTCTATCGAGGCGCTGAGGTGGCGTCCTCGTTCGGATGCTCGGCGCAGGCCGTCACGCCAGGTGCAGCACATGATCCGCCCGTGCGGCGGTCGCGGCGACCGTCTGGGCGTTGTGCTCGTCCGGGCCGAGGCTCCATGCCGTGGCATCCGCCCGGGCCTTGCCGAAGCGCATGTGGCGGTCGATGAGGCGTGCGCGCCGTACGTCATCGTCGACCTCAATGAACGCGGTCACGTCGAGGAGTGGCGCGACCTCTTCCCAGCCGCCGGAGTCGAGCAGCAAGTAGTTGCCCTCCACCACCACCGTCGATAACTCCTGACCGATGGCGATGGTGTGGGGCACGGGCTCCTCGATCTCACGGTCGAAGCCGGGCGCGAGGACCGGTCCTCCGGAGTTCTCGACGTGGAGGGTGCCGTGAGTGCCGCTCGCGACCGCAGAGGCAACTGTGCGCCGCTCCCAGTCGCCCCGTCCCCCGTCGCTTCCTTGAGGTGCCCAGTTGGCACAGTCTGCGCCGTCGCGCACTGTGCCAATTGGGCACCTCACGGTCTCGGCGGCGGGTTCTGTGAACGGGAGGGAACGCAGGGCGCGCAGGGTCGCGACAAAGGCGGGCACGTCGAAGGTGTCTGGGGCGCCCATGCGCTCGCGGCGGCCGAGTCGCCTGAGCTCGGCTTGCGGCAAGTGGTAGCCGTCCATTGGCAGCAGGATCGCCGAGGGGCCGAGCCGCGCGACCAGCAATTCTGCGATCGTTGACTTGCCAGCGCCGGGCGCCCCGGCGATGCCGAGAATCACGCGGGGATGCGCCCGGAACGACGCGCGAAGCTCGGCTAGGCGGTCGACCATCGCTTGCGCGGAAGTCCCCGGGCGGGCACTGAGCGCGGCCCCGCCACGTTCACTCGCGGCCCCGGCACGGCCGCCCGCTGGCTGACCAACGTCGTCGCCGAGCCCTCCGCTCACAGCACCCCGGCCGCGACGGCATCCTCGAATGCGAAGCGCGCCCAGTCCCGGTACCCGGCCGCGCTCGGGTGAAACAGGTCTCTCGCGAAGAACCCGTCGGTGTATGGCGGCGGCGGCGGCGACATATGTACTCGGTCCATCCCTGCGACAATTGCACGCGCCGTCGCTTCAAGACTCCTCGAGTGGGCGTACAGGCGGCTACGGAGC
>CAZCOC010000202.1:0-2795 GCA_964500075.1 uncultured Salinibacterium sp. | reverse complement strand
TTCTCGAACAGGCCCTCTGAAATCTGCGAGCCCACCATGAAACCGACTCGGTGGTACATCGGCAGGTCGGTGTTGGTCGGCGTGAGATCGGTGACGGTCCAACCGCGCTGCTCAAGGTGGTGCTTCACCGCCTCCTTGAGCGGAAACCCCGCGAAGTCCGCGCCGACAACGACGTGCTTTTTCTTGACAGTCTTCATCATTCCTCCATCGCTGTTTCTGCTTGTGAAGCTAGGCAAAACAATAGGCCGACCCGAGCGGCATGATCGGCGGTCGAGCCACCGTCGTCTTGAGTGTGACGCGATGCCCGGTCTGCGCCGACTCCAAAAGCGCGGTCATTACCTCGAGCGCGTGCAAGGCGAAGCGCCCGGACGCGCGCGAGTCTTGACCGCGAGGCGTGGCAAGGAGGTCGAGGAGCCCAACACCTCGGGAGCCGTTGACCAGTCCGGCCGAGGGTTCAACGAGCTCCCATTCGGATGCCCCGAGGTGATGAAGCTCGACGGCACCGCTGAAGTGGTTGGGGTCCGGCACCGAGAGGCTCGCGAGTTCCCCGTGCACCTCGATGTTCCCAGCGCGGGTCGACACCGAATCGAAACTCGTCGTCACGGTAGACAACGCACCGCCCTCGTGCTCGAGAACGCCGGTCACATGGGTGTTGACCTCAACAGCGACGCGCTCTCCTGCACGCTGGCCGGTCGCAATCGTGCGCTCACTGCGCAGACTGCTGCCAGCCCCGATGACCGCCGTCACTGGTCCAAGCAAGTGCACGAGCGCCGCAATGTAATACGGCCCCATATCGAGAAGTGGGCCACCCCCGGGTTGGTAGTAGAAGTCCGGATTGGGGTGCCAGCGTTCGTGGCCTGGCGACGCAAACACCGCCGAAGCCGCGAGCGGCCTGCCGATTGCCCCGCCGTCGATCACGGCGCGGGCGGTCTGTATTCCGGTGCCGAGCACCGTGTCCGGGGCGCAACCCAAGCGGATTCCGGCAGCGTCCGCTTGGTCGACAATGTGCGTCGCATCCGCAAACGCCGCTGCGAGCGGTTTCTCGCCGTACACGTCCTTGCCAGCGGCGATGGCTGCCAACGCGATCTCCGCGTGCGCCGCAGGAATGGTGAGGTTGAGCACGATGTCGACTGCATTACTCGTGAGCAATTCGGCCACGGTCAGCGCGTTCGCGCCAGGGACCGAATCCGCGACCGCAGTAGCCCGCGCGCGGTCGAGATCAGCGACTGCGACGACCCGCACATCGTCGCGGGGAAGCAGCGTATCCAGGTACTGCGCGGAAATCACTCCGAGACCGACTATGCCGACGCGGTGCGGCTCGCCCACAGCATCCCCCTTTCGATGATGGTTCGAACGCTCGGATGCTCGAGCACGTCAAGACTGTGACCCGGAGTCGCAACAACGATCCGGCCATCCCCCCACTGCCGCGTCCAGACAACGGGCGAAACGACCTGTCGATGCCACGGATGCCAGTGCGGCGCCGGATGGGTGGTCGTGGCGAGTACATCGATGAGGTCGTCGTGCAACACCCAGTACTGTTCGGTGTGCAGTTCGAAGTCGTCGAGGTCCAAGGTCAGCGGATGCGACCGGCCAAGTTCGGTGAACTGCACCGTGTAGTCCAAGAAGTTGTTGGCTTCGCCCTCAACGGCGAACTCTGGAGCGACCGAGGGGTGGGTGGCGAATTGCCCGCCGATAAGCTGCAGGTAGTCTGAGGAGTTTCGGTATGAATCGGCGATGCCGCCGTGCCACCCCACAAGACCAGTGCCCGCAACGATCGCCGCGCAAAGTCCCTTGAGTGCTTCGGGAGTGATCTCGGACATCGTCATCGATTGCACGATGAGATCGGTGGACCGCATGACCGCCGCGTCGGCGTAGACCTGCGGTGACTCCTCGACTCGCACGGCATAGCCATGTTCCCGAAGGAATGGAATGAACAACTCGGTGGCTTCGACTGGATGATGGCCCTCCCATCCCCCACGAACGACGAGCGCAGTTCGGCTTGTCCCGGTACCTCCTGATTCCTCGGCCAGTGCGGTCATCATTGGTTGCCGCGCACTATCGCAGGAACGCGGCGGCGACGCCCGCGTCGACCGGGATGTGAAGTCCGGTGGTGTGGGAGAGATCCGGTCCGGTAAGCACTGAGACGGCGTTGGCGACGTGCTCTGGGAGGACTTCGCGTTTGAGGATGGTGCGCTGCGCGTAGAACTTTCCGAGGTCTTCTTCCGCTACCCCGTAGGTTTTGGCGCGATTGGCGCCCCATCCGGCGGCGAAAATTCCGGAGCCTCGCACAACCCCGTCTGGGTTGATTCCGTTGACCTTGATTCCGTGTTCGCCGAGTTCAACCGCGAGCAGTCGAACCTGATGGGCTTGGTCAGCTTTGGTCGCCGAGTATGCGATGTTATTCGGGCCTGCGAAGACGGAGTTCTTCGACGAGATGTAGATGACGTCGCCGCCCATGCCCTGCTCAATAAGCACTGGCGCGGTGGCCTTCGAAACCAAGAACGATCCTTTCGCCATAATGTCGTGTTGTAGGTCCCAGTCCTGTTCGGTCGTTTCCAGCAGCGACTTGCTCAGTGAAACACCGGCGTTGTTGACAACGATGTCGATTCCGCCGAAGGCGAGCAGTGCATCCCGCACCATCGTCTCGATCGCAGCGGCGTCGGTGACGTCGACCTGGAGGCCGATCGCAACATCGGTGGTACCGAGCTCGGCAGCCGCGGCCTGCGCCTTGGCGAGGTCAAGGTCGGCGATGATCACGCACGCACCGTCGGCGGCGAGACGGGTCGCAATGGCCT
>CAZCOC010000201.1:0-2822 GCA_964500075.1 uncultured Salinibacterium sp. | reverse complement strand
CATAGCGCAATCCTAGGCTTGCTATCTGCACGGTGGCTGCGCGGTGGCTGCGCGGGACTCCACGGAGCCTTCGCAAAGTTCCACGGCGAACGACTGCATACACTGGCTAGGTGAAGCCGTGGGTGAAGTACTCGCTCGTGCGCGTCGGCGTTTTCGCCCTCGCGTTCGGCGTGATGCTCGCCGTCGGCGTGATCTGGTGGCTTGCCGCCATCCTCGCGGCGGTCATTAGCCTCTGCATCGCGTATATCTTCTTCCGCGCGCTGCGGGATGCGATGACCGCCGACCTCGCGAAACGCCGCGCGAACCCAACCGAAGCAGACGCGGATGCAGACGCCGAAGATACCGCCGACACTGCATCCGAGGACCGAACCGGCTCGTCGAGCTCTGCTTGACCTGCCTCAGAACGCGATTGCGAAGGCCAATCCCACACCGTAGAAGAGCGCGGTCAGACCGGTCAGTCTCAGCGCAAGCACAAGCTCGGCCGGGGTTCGCGCAGTCAAGGTGATGATCGCGGTCGGGATCGCGATGAGCAGCGCGAAGAAGACCAGATTCGCGTTGGCATAGAAGGCCGTGAAGAAGATCAAGATGACGAACGGCGCAAGGATAAACACGCAGAAGACGACCCGCGACGGCCGTTCGCCGATCAGCACGGCGAGGGTGCGCTTGCCGACACGGGCATCCTGCTCGCGATCACGGATGTTGTTGACCATGAGTGCTGCGGACGCGATGAAGCCACTAGCAACACCAGCGAGCCAGCTCTCGATCGTGACGGTGTCGGCGAGCACAAAGGTGGTTCCAGCGGTGGCAACGAGACCGAAAAACACGAACGCGAACAGCTCACCGAGGGCGTAATAGCCGTATGGACGTTTGCCACCGGTGTAGAACCACGCGGCGAGGATGCAGGCGGCGCCGACCCCGAGCATCCACCAATACTCGGTGCGGATGACGATGATAATGCCTGCGACGGCGGCAATCCCGAAGAACACAAGCGCGACAGTCAGCACAGTGCGAGGCTTGGCGCGACCGGATGCTGTCAGTCGCTGGGGCCCGACGCGCAGTCGGTCAGCGCCACGCACTCCGTCGGAGTAGTCGTTGGCAAAGTTGACTCCAATTTGGAGCGACACCGCAACAATCAGGCACAGCAGCGCCCGCAACCAGTGCCAGCCCGGTCCGTCTTCCTCGTGAGGGAGCACGAAGGCGGCGGCTGTACCGAGCGCAACCGGCGCGATCCCGAGCGGCAAGGTCTGAATGCGTGCTGCGCCGATCCAGTCACCGAGCGTGGCTTTCGGAGGTGCTGCGACTCCAGGAGGACGGCCACCTGGGCGACCAGACTTCTTCGCGCCGCCCTTGGTGGACTGGCCAGCCTTGCTGGCCTGGCTCGCTTGGTTGGTCCGTTCGGCTTTCGCGGCCTTCAGTTGAGCGGCGACGCTTTGAGCAGGAACGGTCTTCGGGTTATTTCGCGGGTTCTGTTGAGATGCCGCCTTCTGGGATGCCACGCACACAGTGTAACGAGGTGGCTGCGGGGGCCAGATGCCACCGCCTCGGATTCGCGCCGCGACTTGCTCAGTGCATGGCGAGCGAGGCGATGGCAAGCCGATCGGGCTTGCCACTCGCGAGCGTCGGCAGGATGTCGACGTGCACAACGCGCGAGGGGCCAGCCGCCCGCCCGAGCGAGGCTGCAACCGTCTCTCGCACGATATCGAGCGAGATGGCGGTACTCGTGACAACCACGGGAGTCTCGCCCCATTCCGGATGCGGCGCAGCCACGACGACGGCATCGGACTGACCAGGAAGCGTCTGTACAAGACGCTCGACCGCAGCCAGCGACACCTTGATACCGCCGGAAACGATGACGTCATCGGCTCGACCGACGACCGTCAGGATGCCTTCGTTCAGCTCCCCGAGATCGTCGCTGCGGTACCAGCGAACACCGTCGCGCATGCGGAAGGCGCCGGCGCTTCGACGCGGGTCGTCCAGATAGCCTTCCGCAAGCACGCTGCCAGCGATCTCGACTCGTCCGTCGAGAATGCGCAATTGGGTGTCCCCGATCGGTGCACCGTCCCACACGCAGCCGCCGCAGGTTTCGGTCGAACCGTAGGTGCGTGTGACAGCGATCCCTGCCGTCCGGGCCGAACCGACGAGCGTTGCGGCAGTCATTTGCCCACCGACGAGCACACGGTCGAAGCCACGCAGAGCCTCGACAGCGGCATCCGATTCAAGGAGCCGCGCAAGCTGGGTCGGCACGAGCGAGGTATAGCGGGGCGAGACATCCATGCCGGCGGCTGCCGCGATGAACGACTTTGGCTTGAAGCTACCGTCGGCGATCATCACCGGCTCGGTCCCAGACACAATCGAGCGTGCGAGCACGTTGATGCCGGCGATGTAGTGAGCTGGCAGCGCGAGCAGCCACTGGCCTGTCCTGCCGAGCTGGGCGTTGGATGCCGCGGCGCTCGCCAGTACCGCGTCGGCGCTCAGCGCCACTCGCTTGGGCCTGCCGGTTGAGCCGCTCGTTTCGACAACGACAGCGACACGCTGATCGACGGTCGGTGGGGTTTCAGCGCGCTGGGCGGAGGCAACTTCGCTGTCGCCGACGTGATGGGCCGGCACCGGTAGCACAGCCGGGCCGCTGAGATCGAGCGCGGCTCGCAATGCGGTGAGCACAGCGCCCTGATCCGTAGCGTCAACCTCGATCAGTTCCCGCATCCTGCGCCCCTTTCCGTGGGTGCCGTTCACGAAGCTTCGTCGACCACCACTCAGTACTGCCAGGGGTACGGACCCCAATCGGGCGTGCGCTTCTCGAGGAACGCGTCGCGCCCCTCGAC
>CAZCOC010000200.1:0-2839 GCA_964500075.1 uncultured Salinibacterium sp. | reverse complement strand
GCCGCGGTCGCATCGACTTCGACGATCTGCAGTCCGAGAAGAAGTACGTGCCGTACGAGGCGTACGGGCTGTCGAAGCTCGCGAACCTCATGTTCGCGCGCGAATTGCAGGTGCGCAGCGATGCCGCCGGCTGGGGCCTCTTGAGCGCAGCCGCTCACCCCGGTGGCACAGCGACCAACCTGCAAACGAGCGGCCCTCGCGAGGGGCGCGAGCTGCCAAAGTTCGGGCAATGGGTGCTCGGTCGCGTGATGCAGTCGGTCGAGACCGGCATCCTGCCATCGCTCTATGCCGCGACGAGCGCGGATGCGCTCCCCGGCGCCTACTACGGACCCGACGGCTTCTATGAATTGCGTGGCAACCCAAAACTCGCGCACGTGCCGAAACGAGCGCTCAGCGAGGCGGATTCGCGTCGACTGTGGGAGGTCTCGGAGACGCTGACCGGGGTGACGTACGGCGCGTAGCTTGCCGGCTCCGAAAATCGAGGCCTCTCACCGAGCGCTGAGGCGCGCCTGAAGCAGCCGCTGCCCTTCGCGAATGGCGAGGAACACGGTTGCAGCCAATAGCGCACAGCCCCAGTCGGTGGCGCCGAGCGGGCCGGTGTCGAAGAAGCCAGCGATGAACGGAACGTAGAGAATTGCGGCCATGATTCCGAGGGCGACAACGATCGCGAGCCAGAAGGTCGGGTTGGTGAACTGGTAGCGGGTGAAGAATCCGTGAACGCTGCGCCGCTGGATGATGCTCACCAGCTGGCACACCATGATCGTTACGTAGGTCATCGACATTGCCTGAGGGAGCAGGTCGGCAGGCACGACTTCGGAGAACGGGTCGACGCCGGCCCGGGAGTAGAACAACAGGTAGTTGACGAACGCGAGGCCACCAATAAGCGCGCCCGCCCAGAGAATGTCGCCGATGGAGCGGCGATTCAGGATGCGCTCCTTCGAGTCGCGCGGCGCCCGGGTCATGGTCTCGTCCTCCTCTGGGTCGCGCCCGAGGGCGGCGATCGGGAAGATCTCGCCGAGAAGGTCAATCGCGAGAATCTGGAGCACGTTGAGGGCGAGCGGTACCCCGAACAGGGATGCGAGCGCGAGGCTTGCTGTGTTGACGACGAACTCGGCAATGTTCGAGGTCAGGCAACTGAGCACGCCCTTCCTGATGTTGCGGTAGATCGTTCGTCCCTGACGTACCGCCGCAACCAGAGTGGCAAAACTGTCGTCAAGCAGCACGATCTCTGAAGCCTGTTTGGCGACATCCGTGCCGGTTGCGCCCATGGCAACCCCGATGTTCGCGTGCTTGAGCGCAGGCGCATCGTTGATGCCGTCGCCAGTGACGGCAACCACGTGGTCCGAGTTCTTGACAAGGTCGACAATGCGCACCTTGTCTTCCGGCGCGACCCGGCTGAACACGGTGCCGCCGCGAAGGGCGTGCTCGAGCACGACGGCATCGGTCATCGTTGCGAGTTCTGTGCCCGTGACGACGGTGAGCCCGTCGTCTCCGGCGAGGCCGGCCTGGCGCGCAATGGCCTCGGCCGTGATAGAGAAGTCGCCGGTAATAATGTTGACCTTCACTCCGGCGGCCAGCACGATAGCCATCGCGTCTGGCACGGCTGTGCGGATCGGGTCGATCATTGCAACGAGCCCGAGAATCGTCAGGTCCTTCTCGATGACGGTGTGACTGTCGGAGGCGGCCTCGTGAGCCGTGAGCGTTCTCGTTGCGAACAGCAGGTTTCGCAGCGCCCTCGACGCCCGCTCGGTGTGCTGGGCGAGCAACTTGGCTCGGTCGGCTTCGGTGATGGCGCGCACTCTCGTGCCAACAAGAATTTTGGATGCCCGGGCAATGATGCTCTCGGGAGCCCCCTTCGAGTACGCGGTGATCGTGCCGTGTGCGTCCCGGCGGATTGAGGTCATGAGCTTGCGACTTGAGTCGAATGGCAACTCGCCGATCTCCTCGTTCGCGGTGCGGAGCGCTTCGAGATCGATGCCGGCTTTGCGGGCCACCACGAGCAGGGCACCCTCGGTTGGATCGCCGAGGATACGCCACGCGGCATCCGCCTCGGTTGGGGCGACCAGCCGTGCGTTGCTGGCGAGCGCGCCCACCCCGAGAAATTCGAGCAAATGCGCCTGACCCGTACCACTCGCTTCTGGCAGAAGCTCGCCGGTCGGGTCGTAGCCGATGCCCGATGCCTTGTATTGCTTGCCGCCGACCATAAGCTCGGTCACGGTCATCTCGTTCTTGGTGAGCGTGCCGGTCTTGTCCGTGCAGATCACGTGGGTCGCGCCAAGCGTTTCAACCGAGCTCAGTCGTTTCACTAACGCGTTTTGCTTGGCCAGCACGCCAGCCGCCGCGGCCAGTGCAGTGTTCACCTCGGCCGGTAGTCCCTGAGGAATGAGCGCACAGGCGAAGCCGACCGCGAAGAGCATCGCCTCCTTGAACGGGAGGTCGGACTGGACCGCGATGATCAGCACCACGGCCGAGATCGCCGCGACGCCGTATGAGACGTATTTCGCGATGTTTGACGTCTCGAGCTGCAAGGGACTTCTGGTGGTTGGTGCCGCCTGGGTCAAGCGGGCGATCCTGCCGAGTTCTGTGCCCATGCCCGTCGCGACGACGACGGCCACCCCTTCCCCGGTGGCGACGGTGGTGCCCGCGAATGCCATGTTGTGGCGGTCAGCCACCGGCACCTCTTGCCGAATTGCTCTGGCGAACTTTCTTGTTGGGTCACTCTCGCCGGTGAGCGCGAAATCGTTGGTTGAGAAAGCGATGGTGTGGATCAACCGAGCGTCTGCTGGGTCACGTCCCGCCGGGTGGTGTAATTCATCGTCACCGTGCGGGTCAGCTGATT
>CAZCOC010000199.1:0-2854 GCA_964500075.1 uncultured Salinibacterium sp. | reverse complement strand
GGCGAGTGCCGGGCACCGGCCTCGGGCGGGCGATCAGCGACCGATTGCAGCGTGCAGCCGCCACGTGGGACCCTGCCAGCTGACAACGATCGCGCGTCTTCAGTAGGCCGGATCGGACTTGGACGCTGATTCAGCCTCCGCGATTCCGCAATCGGCGACGAGCGTTGAGGCAGGAGGACCCTAGTGGTTGATTGTTGACGTGAATCCGCCTGGCGGGTCAATAACTTCGGTGCGACCATCAGGGCGACGGGCGTGGGCCTTCGGCCTACAGCCCGCTCTTTTCGAAACGGCCCAGCCGTCGGCTGGGCCGTTTCTTTTTGAATCCGTCACTTTTCGGTTACGTCGCAGCAGCCCTCCTCTTCTTGCTGGCGGCGACGAGGACGCACTCTTGGGGGGCCATTTGTACGGAAACTCTTCGCGGTGGCCAAAGAGCACTCAGTCCAACAGAGCATAGGTTGGGATGACGATGTGCAGGGTGTTTCCTGGCTAGTCAAGGTCGAACGAGCCGGCGCGGAGGCGCAGGATTCCGACGAAGTGCTTCGCTGTGGTTTGCCGTTCTGATTGGTTTGATTCCTCCTGACCCAACCGGGAGCGTCCAAGGCAGGTCTTTACGTGACTCATTGCGTAGACCCACTCGCCTGTCACCGACCTCCCCGCGTGGTGCCTCTTCTGTACGCTGGAATCCATGATCGCCCTGCCGGCCGGATACAACATCCGGCACACCGTCGAGTCCGACCATCTTGTGGTCGTCGAGGCGATCGGCCGCTGGTGGGAGACTCCGAACCGCGCAATGCTCGGGCTCCTGATGCCGCGATTGTTCTTTCAGTTCTTCACCCAGACAAGTTGGATCGTCGAAGACGAAGCCGACGAGATCGGCGCCTTCCTGATCGGGTTTCGCTCGCAGGATGACCCCAGTGTCTGCTACATCCACTTTGTGGGCGTCGACCCAGCGTTGCGACGGTCGGGTCTCGCGGGCGAGTTGTATGGCCAGTTCTTCCAGACCATGAAGGACCTGGGATGCACGGAGGTGCGGGCCATCACGGGCTCGTTCAACGCACGGTCGCAGGCGTTCCACAAGGCGATGGGTTTCGCGGCGCACGGCGACCGCGAGATCGACGGGGTGCTGGCGTATGCGGACTACGACGGACCGGGAGAGCCGCGAGTTGCGTTTTCACGAGCAATCTGAGACCGCGCAACTCTAAGCTGAGTCTATGAAGAGCATCCGGGTTCTCGCGGCCATTGCCGCCGTCTCGCTGGCGCTGGGCCTCGCGGCCTGCGCACCGACCCCAGTGGTCGCCCCCGTCACCGTCAACGTCGGCGACCTTCAGGGAGCGACCGTCGACGTCGCGCTCAACCAAGTGATCAACATCAACACCGGCGATCTTGCAGTCGACAGTTACACGGCTGAGATCGCTGACTCAAGCGTCGTCGAGTTCGTGCAGGGTCGCGAAGACGGCGGCGCGACCTTCAACCCGGGACTCAAGCCGCTCAAGATCGGCGAGACGACCGTGACGATGACGAACGAGCAGGGTGGTATTCAGCCGCTGGAGTTTACGGTGAACGTCACGGAATAGCGACGGCCAACATCGACTCACCCGGTCGTGTTAGGTTCAGGAAATGTCACGCATTGCCGCTGTCGCACCGGTGCTTCCCGCGTTCGTATACACCCAAGCTGAGATCACCGCCGAGCTTGCTCCGCTGATCTCATCGGTGCCTGGCAAGCGCGCTGTTCTCGAACGGATGCACGCATCATCGGGTATCGCGATGCGGCACACGGCTCTCCCGCTCGAGGCCTACCGTGACCTCGGCGACTTTCGCCGAGCCAACGACACCTTTATCGAGGTCGCAACAGATCTGGCAGAACGCGCATTGCGAACGGCGCTCGCCGACGCCGGGCTCGAACCGCCCGACGTCGACTTCGTGATGTTCACTTCGGTCACCGGCATCTCTGCGCCAAGCGTTGACGCACTGCTCGTGTCGAGGCTCGGTCTGCGCCCTGATGTTAAGCGAATGCCGTCGTTCGGGCTCGGCTGCGTTGGTGGAGCGGCTGGCATCGCGCGCGTGCACGACTATCTGGTCGGGCATCCGGATCAGGTTGGCGTTCTGCTGAGCGTCGAACTGTGCTCGCTCACCCTGCAGCGGGATGACGAGACGATGGCCAACTTTGTCGCGACCGGCCTGTTCGGCGACGGCGCGGCCGCGGTTGTCATGGTTGGCGAGAATCGCGCAGAGCCCGGGCCACGCGTTGTCGACACGCGCAGCTCGTTCTTTCCAGACACCCGCGAGGTGATCGGCTGGAACATTGGCGGCACGGGGTTTGAGATCGTATTGACGGCGGGGGTCGCCGAAGTTATCGAGCGGCATTTTCCTGCCGAGGTCGCTGCGTTCCTTGCCGACAACGGCAAGTCGATAGCGGATGTCACGACCTGGCTGGCGCATCCGGGTGGGCCTCGCGTGCTTGATGCGTTCGCGCACTCGCTCGACGTTGATTCATCCGAGTTTGCTCGGTCGTGGGCCTCACTCGATCGGGTTGGGAACCTTTCTTCTGCGGCCGTATTGCACGTGCTCGCCGACGCGATCAACGAGGGCCAAGACCCCGGCAGCACCGGATTGCTTTTTGCCCTCGGCCCAGGGGTGAGCGCCGAGTTCGTGCTCGTTGAGTGGCCAGAGTGAGCCCGAAGTGAGCCCACAGTGAGCCCACAGTGAGCGTCATCCTCTATGTCGCATTCGTGCTGGCGACCGGCGGTGAGCGCATCTATGAACTGGTTGTCTCGAGGCGAAATGCTGCGCGTGCGTTCGAGCAAGGCGGGCGCGAGTATGGGCAGAAGCACTTTCCATGGATGGTCGCGCTGCA
>CAZCOC010000198.1:0-2879 GCA_964500075.1 uncultured Salinibacterium sp. | reverse complement strand
CTCAGCGAGGTCTGGGGCTACGACTACTTTGGCGGCACGCGAACGGTCGACGTGCACGTGCGGCGCTTGCGCGCCAAGCTTGGGGACCTCGAGTCGCTGATCGGCACCGTGCGAAACGTGGGCTACCGCTTCAACGTTCATGAGGACGAACCAGAGCGGATGCCCGCGCCGGTCGCCAGCGGAAGCTGAGCCCGCGCGCCTCAGCCGGCGCTATCAGTCCGCGCTGTTCAGCCCGCGCGCCTCAGCCCGCGCTGTCCAGTCCGCGCTGTTCAGCCCGCGCTCTTCAAGCCGCCAAGCTCCAGCGACTCAACCCCGAGTTCACCAAGCAGCCGGCGCACCCGCGCTGCGATGTCATCCCGAATCTCACGAACCTCGTCAAGGTTGAGGCCAGCAGGATCGCGGAGCTCCCAGTCGAGGTAGCGCTTGCCAGGGTAGATCGCGCACGCGTCTCCGCAGCCCATCGTGATGACGACATCTGCAGCTTGCACGACATCGTCGGTCAGCGGCTTGGGAAACTCTTCGTCAAGGCTGAGACCGAGCTCTGCAACCGCCGCTACAACGGTCGAATTCAGCTCTGCCGCCGGGCTCGAGCCAGCCGAGCGAACGTGCACTCTTCCGCCCGATAGGTGACTCGTCAGCACCGCAGCCATCTGAGAACGGCCGGCGTTCTGCACGCACACGAAGAGCACCTCTGGAAGCGGACTCTCAATTGCGCCACGAGCCTGTGCGAGTGCTGTCAGCCGGTCCTTCGCAAAGCGGGCGGTCAGCGTCGCTACGTGCGCCGGGACCTTCGACGTGCGCAGGAGCCCGGCGTATGACTCGAGCACGTAGCGCTCGACGGTCTCCGCACCGAACACGCCAGCGAACTTTTGGGTCAGCTCGGTGGCGAGTCGCGCGAGGTGGGCCTCCGGAAACTGAAGGCCGGGCTGCGCCGCGCGCGTGTTCCCGTCGGTGGTCACTATCCGGCCTGACTCACATGCGGCTCTGACGAAGGCTGAGCACCTGACGAAGGCTGAGCACCTGACGAACGCTCCGCGGCCCCAACATCAGGCAAGATCTCGCGCAGCAACTGCTGGATGCGCGCCTTGATGTCGTCGCGGATCGGGCGAACCGACTCGATGCCCTGCCCGGCCGGGTCGTCGAGTTCCCAGTCCTCGTATCTCGTGCCGGGGAAGATCGGACAGGTGTCGCCGCACCCCATCGTGATGACGACATCCGATTCCTTGACCGCGTCTGTGGTCAGGATCTTGGGAACGTTGGTTGAGATGTCGATGCCTTCTTCGGCCATCGCCGCGACCGCGACAGGGTTGATCGTATCCTTTGGCTCGGATCCAGCGGAAAGCACCTCGACTCGATCACCGCCGAAGGACTTGAGGTAGCCTGCCGCCATCTGCGACCGGCCGGCGTTGTGCACGCAAACAAAGAGGACTGTGGGTTTCGCGTTCATGGCTAAAGCATAGATCATCATCTATGCATCGCGGATGCCACAAACACTGGTTCACCGGGAGTGCACCCTCGGGTGCAAAGATGAGGGAATGGAAAGTCAGAACACCTTCGGCAGCCTCGACAGTGATGTTCGGGGCGATGATGCGACTGACTCAATCGACGAGTACAGCCCAGACGAGTCATCAAGTGAAGACGACGGTTCCCTCCCAGCCGATCGCTTTCTCGATCGCGAGCTGAGCTGGCTCGCCTTCAACCAGCGGGTCCTCGAGCTTGCCGAGGACCATGACGTCCCGCTGCTCGAACGGGCGAACTTCCACGCGATCTTCGCGAGCAACCTCGACGAGTTCTTTATGGTGCGCGTTGCCGGCCTGAAGCGCAGAATCGCTACCGGACTCGCAGTTCCAACCAACGTTGGCCGCGCCCCGGCGGATGTGCTGGCCGATATCAGCGCCAAGGCCCACGAGTTACAGGAACGACAGGCTCAAAATTTTCGAACGAGCGTGAAGCCTGCCCTCGATGAGGCCGACATCCACATCGAAACCTGGGCTGACCTTGGCGAAGCCGATCGCCTGCGCATCGACGAGATCTTCTCCACCCAGATCTTTCCGGTGCTGATGCCGCTGGCGGTCGACCCGGCGCATCCGTTCCCCTATATCTCCGGGCTCTCGCTCAACCTCTCGATTCGCGTGCGCAATCCGAAGACCGGCAAGGAGGAGTTCGCTCGCCTCAAGGTGCCGACAATGCTGCCGCGGTTCGTGCAGTTGCCGGATGACGGCAGCGGCTTGCTGCGCTTCATCCCCCTCGAAGACCTCATATCGAACCATCTCGGGGAACTGTTCCCCGGCATGGAGATTCTCGAGCACCACGAATTTCGCGTGACGCGAAACGAGGACGTCGAAGTCGACGAGGACGAGTCAGAGAGCATCATTCAAGCCCTCGAGAAGTCACTTCTCAACCGCCGTTTCGGCCCACCGATCCGGCTCGAAATTACTGACGACATGGATCCGGTCACGCTCGACCTCCTCGTGCGAGAGCTCGATATCACCGAGCAAGAAGTGTACCGATTGCCCGCACCTCTCGATCTGCGCGGGCTCTTCCAGCTGATGCGGATTGACCGACCGTCGCTCAAGTATCCGCGCCACATTCCGACAACGAGCGTCTACCTGCAGCCGATCGAGGCGGGAGCAGCTCAAGACATTTTCGCCTCGATCGCGCGCCAAGACATTCTGCTGCACCACCCATACGAGTCCTTCTCGACGAGCGTGCAGAGCTTTCTCGAGCAGGCGGCGGCCGACCCGCACGTGCTCGCCATCAAGCAGACCCTCTATCGCACGAGCGGTGACAGCCCGATCATCGAAGCGCTGATCGACGCGGCAGAGTCGGGCAAGGCTGTGCTCGCGCTCGTCGAAATCAAAGCACGTTTCGACGAGAGC
>CAZCOC010000197.1:0-2894 GCA_964500075.1 uncultured Salinibacterium sp. | reverse complement strand
GCAGGTCTGCCCGTGTCTGCGATCTCGACCACACCGAGGATTGGCAACACAACGGCAAGACCTCCCACGACAACCTCGCGCACTTGTGCAAAACCCACCATCACCTCAAGCACCACACCGCGTGGACGGTCGAACAGTCAGAAGGTGGAGTTCTGAATTGGACCTCGCCGAGCGGGCGAAGCTATGCCACCGAGCCAGAAACCCGGATGGCCGCGGTCCCCTAGCCGATCCGAGAACAATCCGGGAGGGGGTAGACGATGGGCAATGTGCGGGCTTGACTGGGTGTACACGGTGAACTCTCGTCAACGAGTTCGCCCCGTCAAGGAGGACAGAATGACTACGTCAGTTGCCCGCATTACAACCATCACCGCCCGCTCGGAGAAGAGCTTCGAAGACGCCGTGCGCGTCGGAGTCGAGCGCTCGAACGCGACCCTTCGCAACGTGAGCGGTGCGTGGGTCAAGGAACAGAAGCTGCACATCGAGGGCGGCAAGGTTGCGGCCTACCAGGTGACCATGGAGGTCACCTTCGTACTCGAGGACTAGCGTCCGAATTCGCCGGATGCGCCTCGTTACCGTTCCCAGCCGGTGACGAGGATGGCCGCGGTCGCTTAGGAGCACCAACGTAGGCGCACCAACGTAAGAGCACCAACGCAGGCTCGCGCGCTCCAGGCTCGCGTGCTGCAGGCCCACTTGCTGTGGCGTGACTCGCTGTAGATTCGCTCCATGTACCGGCAAATCGCGCGCAACAAACGGTGGAGTGTGCTGCTCATCGCGCTCTTCTGCAGCGCGGTGATTGGGCTGGGACTCTTCGTCTCGTGGGTGCTCGCTGAGCTCTGGCCACTGATCGCGCTCGTGATCTTTTGCCCGCTCTACGTGTGGTGGTCGCTCAGCCACGCGACTGCGTCGGCTGCCGACTCGGCCGGTTGGGCAGTGACCGACGCCGAACAGCAACCGCGACTGCACCGGGTGGTCGAGACCACCGCGATTCGGGCGGGCATCCCGATGCCGCGGATCGGCGTGATCGACGACCCAGCCCCCAACGCCTTCGCCGCATCGCTGTCGCCGAAAAACGCGGTGATCGGGGTGACGACCGGAGCCCTCGAGCTGCTCGACGACAGCGAGCTCGAGGCGGTCGTCGCGCACGAGGTCGCGCACATCGTCAACCAAGACGGGCGCGTCACCCTCACCACATACGCCCTAGTCGGCTCAATCGCCTCGCTCGCGGGCGTGCTGCTCGTGCTCGGGTGGGCGATGATCCAGTCGATCTTCGAACGGTTTCGGTTCGGGTTGGGTCTGATTCTCGCCGTGCTCGGAATCATGCTGCTCGTGCTTGGCGCTGCCTTCGCGCTCGTCGCGTTCGCACTCGGACCTCTAATCAGTTCAGCCGTCTCACGCCGCCGCGAGTTTCTCGCTGACGCCAGCGGAGTCGAGCTCACCCGCTACCCAGACGGCCTCGTGCGCGCGCTCGAAAAGATCACGGCCCACCCCACCCCGCTCGCCAAAGCCTCGGCCGAGGTGAGCGGCCTGTTCATCGTCAACCCGATCGGCGACAGCTGGCTTGCGAAACTGCTTGGATCGCATCCGCCAACCGCCGAGCGGGTCGAGCGCTTGTACGAGATCGGGCGCGGGTTCTAGGCGCAGGTTCTACGCGCAGGTTCTAGCCGCGTCCCGCCGCAACTCGCGCCACGGTCGACTACTCCCCGGATCGAAGGGCATGCGAGATCCGCGGTAACCAACAATCGGTGAGTGCGCAAACGGTCCGCGCCCATGGCCCGGGGCAGAGGGCAGAGGGCAGAGTGCAGAGTGCAGAGTGCAAAGTGCCGACGTCGATGGAATCCGGCTCAGTTGGCAACTCCCCCAAGCATCGTGTAGCCGAGCGCCCGCCCCACCTCGGTCACTTTGTCACCGCGATACCACCGGTACACGCCGACGGTGAAGGCGCCGAGGTCGCCGAGGGGCTGCAGAGCATCCCGCAACATCGATTCGGCGGTTGCGACCCTGATTCCAGTGCCTCGCGGGTCGGCGAAGCCGGCATCAGGGCCGCCACGGTCGTGCCAGCCGAGCGTGGTGAGCCCTTCAGCGATCGATGCGGCGAGCCGCCCGCTGTTGAGCGCACGCCCCGCGGCGGGGTCAACGTCACGCCCCGAGGCGTGGTCAACGTGGTGGTCGACGGCGCGGTCAACGGCACGGTACGCGACGAGGTGCACGGCGAGCAGCAGTTGCAAGTCGCGATCGGCATCGCTGGGCGCTCGTGCAACGACCTGCTCGGCCACGTATCGCCAGAGCGCGATCGGGTCGTCGACGAGCCGACGAGCCATCGCCGTGACCGTGATGCGCCCTTTGGCAACCCGCAACAGCCCGAGATGCCGCATCGTGGCGCGCAGCTCGGCGATGGCGGGCGTGCGGTCTTCGCGGTTCATCATTCCGAAAGCGCGATGTTCCCAGCCGAGCTCGTGCATCGCGTCGCGCACGAGGGCCGGCGGCAGCCAACCCGCGCCCGTCAGGGCGATGCCGTCGGGGCCGATGCGGCGCAGCATCCATTGAAAAGGTCTGACGCTGGCCGCGATCGCTACGTCGTCAATGACCGGTGGATTCGCCACCGCACTTGCGACCCGCTCGCACCACTGCGCGCTAACGTCGGTGGTGACGCGCGCAAGTAGGGGTCGCAGGTGCGCAAGAGCGCGGGTGGCGGCGAGCAATATCTTCAGGTCGGCGTCGAGTTTCTCGCGGTCGACGGGGGCTATGCCACCGATAGGGACCACTGTGCGCAGCTCGTTGAACGTGTGAACACCCCCGAGGTCATCGCCCGGGCCATGTCCGGTGGCGTCGGTCACTGCCGCTGTGGAGTCGGCACTGTCGGTGGCGTCTAGCACGGTGATGGTGACCTGCCAGCC
>CAZCOC010000196.1:0-2899 GCA_964500075.1 uncultured Salinibacterium sp. | reverse complement strand
CCGAGAGTGAGTCGATGCCGCAAGGCCCAATGTCGCAGAGCCCGATGTCGGCGAGCCCGTTCGAGGTGCTCAGGGTTGCGGCATCCGCCAGCCAAGACGAGTTGCGCAAGGCGTACCGCCGTGCTCTGCGCGAAACGCACCCTGACACCGGCGGCGATCCGCAGCGCTTTCACGCAGTGCAGTACGCGTGGGAGCAGATCAGCACTCCGGCCCGCCGCGCGGCATACAAAGGCGGCGCGCAAGCGGCCGGACACGGTACCTTCACGGCGCAGGGTGGGCGCGCGCAGCAAGACACCCGTCCGAAGGCGCGTTCCTATGGGTATCCCGGTGGTTGGCGACGTGAGCAGTATCTTGCCCAGTTGCGCGAGTGGGCTGGCCGCGGCGCCGAGATCAAGGATCCGTACGACCCGGTCTTCGTTCGCAACGCCCCCCGCGAGATTCGTCATACCCTTGCGGATGCCCTCGCCGAAGAGGCGACGGCGCGCACACTTTCGAGCCTCGGAATCGGGTTCACGATCTGGCACGATGTCGCCACGGGCGTCCCCAAAGAAAAACTCGACCACGTCCTCCTTGGGCCGACCGGCCTCTTCGCCCTCATGTCGGAGGATTTCGGGGGAGCCGTGACGGCCCGCAAGGGCGATCTGGCTGGGGAGGCAGTCGCGGGGGACCGGCCCATGCACGTGCTCGGCCAACGCAGTAAGGCGGTTGCGCGGGCGTTGCGCGTCAAGTTCGGCGCGCTCGCAATCGTGTTGCCGGATGCCGCGATGGAAGGTTCGACTTTGCCACTCGGCACTGCGAGGGGCACGGTCGCACTCGCGGTGACACAGTCGGCACTCCCGTCGTTGTTGCGCTCTGGCATCCCAGGTGCGCCCGCGATCGGCGGGAACCAGCTCTTTGACCTGCGCACTCGCATCCAGACTCGCGTGCGTTTCGTTTGAGTTCACGCTTGCGCGCTAAGGTTCGCGGATGACCCAACGACCCGAACTCGCCCGCGCGCTCGGCCTCGGTTCTGCCGTCTGGATTGGTCTCGGATCCATGATCGGCGCTGGCGTATTCGCCGCGTTCAGCCCCGCAGCGCAAGCGGCCGGCAACGGACTCCTGATCGGACTAGCGGTCGCGGCAATCGTCGCGTTCTGCAACGCAGCATCCTCAGCGCAACTCGCCGCGGTGTACCCGCGCGCTGGCGGCACGTACGTCTACGGACGCGAGCGACTGGGGGAATGGTGGGGCTTCGTCGCTGGCTGGAGCTTCGTCATCGGCAAGACCGCGAGTTGCGCGGCGATGGCGCTGACCTTCGCCGCCTACGCCGCTCCGGCCGGCTGGGAGCGCCCGGTCGCGGTTGGCGCCGTCATTGCGCTCGTCGCCGTCAATATGTTCGGCGTGACCCGCACCGCCCAAGCGACCCGCGCCATCGTGATCGTCGTGCTACTCGTGCTCGCGGTCGTGGTTGCGGCAGGCCTGAGCACCGGGCTGCCGGCGTTCAGCGACGCGACCAGCGCAACAGGCACCAACTCGTTTGCTGAATCGCTCATCGCATCCGGCCCATATGGCATTCTGCAATCCGCCGGGCTCCTCTTCTTTGCCTTTGCGGGCTACGCGCGCATCGCCACCATGGGGGAGGAGGTGCGCGAGCCGGCCACCACCATCCCTCGCGCGATCCTGTTGGCCCTCAGCATCACCGTTGTTGTCTACGCTGCAATCGCAGTCGTCGTCCTCGGTACCCTCGGGCCGGATGGCACGGCAAATTCCTCCGCACCGCTTGCGGCGACGACGGCCGCAGCCGGTTTCGGCTGGGCTGACCCGGTGGTTCGGGTGGGGGCGGCCGCGGCATCCCTCGGTGCATTGCTGGCACTCCTGGCCGGCATCGGTCGCACGAGCCTTGCGATGGCCCGAGAACGCGACCTGCCCGGGTGGTTCGCGGCGGTGCATCCGCGCTTTCAGGTGCCCTACCGAGCCGAGCTCGCGCTGGGTGTCGCGGTGTGCGTGTTGGTGGCTACCGTCGACGTGCGCGGCGCGATCGGCTTCTCGTCCTTCGGAGTGCTGCTGTACTACTTCATTGCCAACCTCGCGGCACTTACCCAGCCCACTGAGCAACGCCGCTATTCGCGAGCCGTCGCAATAATCGGGATGCTCGGCTGCCTCATCCTCGTCGCAACCCTGCCACTCGTGGCCATCGCGGTGGGGCTTGGCGTGCTCGCGATCGGCGTCGGCTATCGTCTGTTGTCGCGTCGCCTCTCGACTCCGAACGCGTCCCACGGCACATAGGCTGGCACCACTCCCCGAAGCAAGGACGAGCACACCGTGATCCGTGTCATCAGCTACAACCTGCGCAAACACCGTGCCATCGGGGAACTTGCGGCACTTGCCGAGACGCCAGAGCTCGACGCGCTGTGCCTGCAGGAGGTGTATGCCGAGAACCTTCCAGCCGAAATCGGCAACCTGTATCTGGCGGATGCCACGAAACGCAACCGTCTCGGACTCGCTGTGTATTACCGCCGCGAGCGGTTTGAACAGCTCTCGAGCGAGTCGTTCCAGCTCAAGAAGTCTCTGCACGACCTGATCTTCACGCCGACCCCGGAGCGACTCGTCGGTTCCAAACTGGTCGACCGTGATTCGGGTCACGAACTGGTGCTCGCCTCGTTCCATGCCGCCCCGCTGACAGCCCTCAACTCACTGCGCCGCACCCAGATCAAAGCCGCGCACGGGTTGCTGCAGGAGCTCGGTGGCGGAGCCCCAATCCTCATGGTCGGTGACTACAACTACCCACTCTTCAAAGACGACCTCACCGAGCGTGTGAAAAAGTCCGGCTACGACCTGTCACTGAGCGACCGCAGAACCTACACTGCCTACCGCTTCTTTCGCGGACACTTCGACTTCGTCACCTCGCAGGGCTTCACGG
>CAZCOC010000195.1:0-2937 GCA_964500075.1 uncultured Salinibacterium sp. | reverse complement strand
GAACAAGGCCGGGGTGACGATGTACTTCACCGGCGAGCGGCACTTCTTCCACTGATCTACCGCCGCCAGTTCAGCCCTTGTCGACTGTAGTCCCGTCAGCTTGCCGAAGCGCACTCGCGCGCCTAGGCTAAAAGGCTGCGCGGGCCGAGGCCATCAGATCACGCACACCTCATTGTTCGCCGATGCGCCGACGAAGCGCCGTTCAGGAAAGACATGCTCGCCCCATCGACCGATAGTGGTCAGCCGCCAACTGGCGACAACGCCAAGACAGACGCCCCAGCCGTGCGCACCTTCGCGGCGATCCGGCGGCTGTATCCGTACGCCAAACCGGCGATGCCGCGCATCGTGCTTGCGATGATCGCAGCACTCGTGGCCGGCGTCGTGGCGCTAGTCATCCCGCAGATTTTGGGCGCACTCGTTGACGGACCTCTGCAGTCCGGTGACACTGCGCAGATCTGGCCGGCCTTCGCGATTGTGCTCGGGCTCGGCATTCTCGAAGCGATTCTGATTGCACTGCGCCGCTGGTTCGTACTCACGCCAGGTACCCACATCGAAGCGCGAATGCGTAACGCGCTCTACATCAAGCTGCAGGCACTCCCGGTGAGTTTCCACGACCGCTGGCCGAGCGGCCAGTTATTGTCGCGCGCCATGAGCGACCTCAACATGATCCGACGCTGGATTTCATTCGGCCTTGTGCTGCTCGTTGTCAACATGCTGACGATCATCATAGGTTTCGGGTTTCTGCTGAGCATCTCGTGGGTGCTTGGCGTGCTCTTCATGGTCTGCTCAATCCCGTTGTGGATCTACGGGTTCGTGTTCGAGAAGAAGTACTCGCTGGTCGCGCGGCGCAGCCAAGACCAGTCCGGCGACCTCGCGACGACCGTCGAAGAGTCTGTTCACGGCATCCGCGTGCTCAAGGCTTTCGGTCGCGGAAAGCATGCGCTTGCCAACTTCGCGAGCCAGGCCGACGAACTGCGGGGTACCGAAATCGAGAAGGCTCGCGCCATCGCGGGCATCTGGTTGTGGCTGCTGCTGGTGCCAGACGTCACATTTGCGCTGAGTCTGCTCGCCGGCGTATGGCTGACCGTGATCGGGCAGATCAGCCAGGGCGATCTTGTCGCCTTCTTTGCGACGGCCGTTGTGCTGCGGTTCCCAGTCGAGTCGATCGGCTTCCTACTGTCGATGACTTTTGACACTCGAACGGCTACCGACCGCTATTTCGACGTGCTTGACTCCGACACGACCATCATCGACCCGGCCTCTCCGGCGACGGTCACAGAACCGCGCGGTCGTTTGGTCTTCAACGACGTGCATTTTCGCTATCCGGATGCCCCGGCGCACCTCCCCGACCTGCTCAACGGTATCGACCTCGCGATCGAGCCCGGCGAGACGATGGCGCTCGTCGGGCTCACCGGCTCCGGCAAGTCAACGCTCACGGCGCTGACAACTCGGCTCTACGACGTGACCGGCGGCTCGATTTTGATCGACGGCGTCGACGTGCGCGAGCTCAGCCTGCTCGAACTTCGCACCCACCTTGCGATGGCCTTCGAGGATGCAACCCTCTTCTCACTCAGCGTGCGCGAAAACGTCCTCCTTGGTCGACCGGATGCGACCGAGGAAGAGCTCGCAGAAGCCATCGAGATCGCCCAAGCCGCATTCGTGCATGAGCTGCCGAACGGACTCTCAACCCAAGTCGGCGAAGAGGGGCTGAGTTTGTCTGGCGGACAGCGCCAGCGCCTCGCCCTCGCTCGCGCCATTGCGGCGAAGCCTGCCGTGCTGGTGCTCGACGATCCGTTGTCGGCGCTTGATGTTGATACCGAGGCGCTCGTCGAGGAGGCGCTGCGGCGCATCCTCGTATCGACAACCGGGCTCATCGTTGCGCATCGCCCTTCAACGGTTCTGCTCGCCGACCGGGTTGCATTGCTCGAGCACGGTCGCATTACCGCTGTCGGCACGCACGCCGAATTGCTCGAGTCGAGCGAGCACTACCGTTTCGTGATCTCGAGCCTAGAGGACGACGATGATCGGCGTTGAGGGCGAGGAGCGTAACGACTACACGAAGGTCGAGAGCAAGCAGATTCGGCGGCGCTCGATCAGGTTGCTCGGTTCGCTCGTGCGTCCAGAGCGAGCCGGTGTCATCCTGACCAGTGCGGTCGTCGTCGTGAGCACGGCGGCGCAAGTTGCCGGACCTGCCTTTATCGCATTCGGGATCGACAACGGGCTGCCAGCGCTGATCCGGGGCGACTGGGTGCCACTTGGCCTTGCGGTCGCGGCCTACCTCGTCAGCGGCGTGATCGGCGCGAGCCTGATGGCCTGGTACACCGTGCTCACGGCGCGCGTGAGTCAGGCGATTTTGCTCGATCTGCGCAAACGCGTCTTTCTGCACACGCAGCGCCTGTCGTTGGAGTTTCACGAGAGTTACACCTCAGGGCGCATCATCGCCCGTCAGACCAGTGACTTGGATGCGATTCGCGAGCTTCTCGACTCTGGCATCAGCCAACTGGTCCAAGGCGGGCTCTACATGCTGTTCGTCGCGATCGCCCTGGTCGCGATCGACCCGGTGAGTGGGCTGGTGCTTCTCGGTTCGCTGGTGCCGCTGTTCGCGCTCACCCGCTGGTTCCAAGTGCGCTCTCAGCGTCTGTTCCGCGACACGCGCACTGCGTCTGCGCGACTCATTGTGCAGTTTGTCGAGACGATGACTGGCATCCGAGCGGTCAAGGCGTTCCGCACTGAGAAGCGCAACGAAGAGGACTTTGGAGCGCTCGTCGAGCGATATCGCGATCGCAACGCGCGCGTCATCCAGTTGTTCGGGATCTTTGACCCCGGGCTCGTGCTCATCGGTAATGTTGCACTCGCGGTGGTGCTGCTGGCCGGCGGACTTCGGGTTGCTGATGGCAGCCTCGCGATTGGGGTGCTGCTTGCGGCGCTCCTCTACAC
>CAZCOC010000194.1:0-2973 GCA_964500075.1 uncultured Salinibacterium sp. | reverse complement strand
CCCTGCGCACCCTGGGCCTCAGCACGACTTCTCCACAGATTCTCGATTCTTCGAATATATATTCGAATCTCGTGCGACACTTGATCCATGTCAGCCACCGCCCTCCTCCCGCCCCCGGTCTTCACCGGCGATGCCGGGCGCGCGCGCGACTACTCGCTCTCCCCTGGCGACGCGTCGCGGCTGAGCGACGCGTCGCGGCTGAGCGACGACGAGCTGCTGAGTACTGGGCGCCACCTAGCGGAGCAGCGCCGAGTCATCGACACATCTGCCGCTGTCATCTCAGCCGAGATTGCTCATCGGTCGCGCCGTGATCTCGGCTACAACGGGCTAGCGCAACGCCGTGGAATGCGCACTCCAGAAGCTCTCGTCCAACAACTGACTGGACTCAGCGGAGTGGATGTACGCACCCTCGTTCGCATCGGAACGCTCGTGGCTGAGCACTCGCCAGACCTTTCGCACGACACGGCTCGGTGCGACGACAGCGTCCGCACGCCGTGGTTGATCGAGGTCGCTGACGCTGTTGCATCCGGCAGTCTCTCGGTTGGCGCGGCCGACGCGATTCGTCTCGGATTAGGTGCGCCGAACGACGATGTGACCGTGGGTCAGCTGACTGAAGCTGCGCGGCTGTTACTGCAAGAGGCTCCGGCACTGACGCTTGAGCGGCTCACAGCGCTGGCGCGACGCTACCGCGACGAACTCGACGAGAGCGGCATCGCGGACCGTGAAGAAGAGCGGCGCGCCCGACGTTACCTCCACATCAATCCGCGTCCAGATGGCATGACTCGAATTTCCGGACTGCTTGACCCTGAGTCAGCCGCGATCATCGTGAGCGCTGTCGATGCGATCACGGCGCCTCGGCGCGGTGGGCCCAGATTTGTGGACGCCGCGGAGGCAGCTCGCGCCGAGACACTCATCAATGACGCTCGAACGAACGAACAGCTCGCGGTGGACGCACTTGTCGACCTTGTGCGCGTTGCGACTCTTGCTGACGATGGCAAAGTGCTCGGAGCTCGCAGAGTCGCTGTTCGACTGCATGTCACCGAGCACGACCTTCAGCGCCGTCAAGGCGCTGCTCGTTTTGAGGGTCAACCAGACGCTGTGTCGGTCGCCACAGCCGAGCGGCTTGTTTGCGAGTCGGGGGTTGTGCCAATTCTGTTCGGCTCAGACGGCGGCGTTGTCAATCTCGGACGCGATCAACGGAACTTTACGACTCGACAGCGCATTGGCCTTGCTGCCAGAGATGGCGGATGCCGATTCCCCGAGTGCGATCGACCGCCATCGTGGACGGAAGCTCACCACGTTCAACAGTGGGAACGAGATCACGGCGAAACAAACATCGACAACGGGATCCTGCTCTGCCGACATCACCACATGCTTGTGCACAATAGCGGGTGGGAGATCGAGCGACGCGACCGTGACTTCGTGCTGATTCCGCCGCCGGGATCTGGCAGAGCCGGACCGATCGCAATGCCGCCGAAGCGGCTAGTGAAGTGAGCTCAAACAGCAGGCAGCTCAAACAGCAGGCAGCTCAAGCGGCAGGCAATTCAAACGGCAGCCAGCTCAAACGGGCGGGAGCAACGCTCTCGCATCATTCGGACGCATGCCGGTTGCGACAAGCAGGTCCACGACGAGCGGGCGGAGGAGCACGATGATGACGGACTGTGCAACATCCGGGGATGGCACGATCCGGGCGGGCAGGAGTCGTGAGGCAAGGTCCGTGAGAATGGAGCTGGAAGCGCCGGCCAGTTCACGATCGTCGAGTTCTGCTCCGAGTAGGCGGATGGCGGTGGCGATTTCTGCGAGAAGGCCGGCGAGTTCCGGCTGCGGAACACCTGACCGGAGTAACCCGTCGATGCGACGTACGATCAACCGCAAGTGCCGCGCGGCGAAGTCGGCTCCCGTCAGCACGCGAAGATGAACGTTCAGCTCTGGCAGGTGCCGACGCAACCACGGCGATACGCGGGCGACAGCGATCGCGGTGTCGAGTGATGCCGTCCAGCTGTCGACGAGCGCCTGAGGGCGGCGCAGTCGCGCGAGCGCGAGTTCTGCAGCCGGTTCATCTCCGTTCGTGAGTCCTTCGACCGCCGAACCGAGCGCCTCATCGATCACCGAGAACAGCGTTCGGCCGTCTCGCTTCGCCTCGCGCCGCGGATCTCTCGGAATGAGCGCGGTCGCCGCGAGCGCCACAACGCCGGCGACCACCCCGTCGACACTGCGGGTGAAGGCTCCGCCCTCCGGGTCCGGCAGCAGCACTACCAGCATCGATTGCACGGCCGCAGCGACGGCGAAGACCGGGCTCGGCGAGAGTGCGCGCGCAACGAGGAGTGTCACAAGCAGTACCACGGCCAGCTGCCACACTCCCCGGCCGATGACCAGAATCAGCACCTCGCTCAAAACTATGCCGATGAGAATGCCCACTGAGGTGTTGAGCACTCGACTTGGTCGCGCATCTCGCGCGATACCGAGCGAGGTGATCGTGGCGGTGACTGCAATCAGCGGGATCGCGTGCCCGAGCAGGTAATGAGCGATCGCATACGCGGCGGTCGCGGCAATCACGATCTGCAGCGCCGCGGGCACCGACGAGACCGACCGGCGGATGCCGCGGCTCACCCTCGCTCGAACGGTGACTCGCCAGCCCAGCCAGCGAAGTTCCCGTGGTTCCGTCATCCGCCCGACCGAGGGACCGCGCCGAGTCGCGGCAGACGCGGGACGTTGGCTTCAGCCCCGGCGCCGGGGGGAACAATGACGTCTTGAGCAGCAGCAATGTCGATGCCGTCAGTCCGCACAATGAGAGTGGCGTCGGTGATGACGTTGCGCTTGACGACTGCGAGCGCGATCGGGCCTAGTTCATAGTGCAACGCAGAACTGGTGACCCGCCCGACAGGGATGACGGCTGTCGGGCCGGAAAGCGCCTCAGCAGGCAACTCCGCGGCGGCGCCGGGGGCGGCGCCGCCGCGGAGTTGCCTGCTGAGG
>CAZCOC010000193.1:0-2978 GCA_964500075.1 uncultured Salinibacterium sp. | reverse complement strand
AGGAACGGTAGGCCGAGAGCAGCGTCCTGCGCGGCAAGTCGAGCTGCGTAGTCGGTCCGCAAGAAATCCGCATCACGCAGCGCAGCGGTGCGGTCACGCACGGCACGGGCGTGCACGCCAGTCGCCCCAGCCCGGTCAGACAGGGCGGCGGATGCGGCATCCAGCTCAGTCTGAATCGCCACCTTGCCGGCCGTTAAACCCTTCGCGAGAGTGGCAAGCTGTGCGACCTTCTGGTCAGCGAACGCCAGCCAACTCTTCAATTGTTCGCTCAGCAGTGGTTCATCATCGATGTCGTGCGGAACGTGGAAGAGGCTCGTGGAGCTTGAGACGGCAACATTGGGGGAAAGTTCACGAAGGGCTTCGAGGGAGGCAAAAGCCGCGGCCAGATCTCCGCGCCAGATGTTGTGGCCGTCGATGACGCCTCCGACGAGCGTCTTGTCGGTCGTGAAACCGGATGGCACGCTTCCCCTGACGAGATCGAGCCCGATTGCCTCGACCGGAGTGGCAAGCAGCACCGGGAGTGCGTCGTCCAAAGAGTTGTACGGGGCGGCGACAAAGATGCTTGGGCGTGCTGGAACCGCCGAGAGCTGCTCGTACGCGCGCTTGGCCGCGGCAAGCACGGTCGCCCGCGGCATGTCGATGCTCTCGCTCACGAGCGCCGGTTCATCCAATTGCACCCACTCCGCACCGACGGCGGTGAGCGAGGCGAGGAGTTCGGCGTAGACGGCGAGCAGATCATCCAGTCGATCGAGCGGTTGGTAGCCGACCGGGGCGGCCTCGCTCGGCTTGCTCAGGAGGAGGAAGGTCACCGGCCCAACGATGACCGGGCGCGTGCGAAAGCCGCTCGTAGCCGCTTCGGCGACTTCACGCACCAGTCGATCGGATGCGAGGTGAAAGTCTGTCTCGGGGCCGATCTCTGGCACGAGGTAGTGGTAGTTCGAGTCGAACCACTTCGTCATTTCGGCTGGGGTGTCCTGGCCCTCGCCGCGCGCGATCGTGAAATACCCGGCGAGGTCGATCGTGCCGTCAGCTGCGACCAGCCGAGCGAACCGGCTCGGGATTGCGCCGACGGTCACCGCGGCGTCCAACATTTGGTCATAGAACGAGAAGGCTTCGGGAATCGAGGAATCCGTGCGGCCGAGGCCGAGCGTCACCAGTCGTTCACGCGTCACGCGGCGCAACTCGACGGCGATTGCTTCGAGTTCGGCGGCAGTGAGTTTGCCTGCCCAGAATGCTTCGACGGCCTTCTTCAGTTCACGGCGTCGACCAATGCGGGGGTAGCCGAGGATCGTGCCAGTGGGAAAAGTTGTTGAGTCGTGCACCGGGGTTCCTTTGATCTGTGGCCGGTCGGCCATCGGTCGCTGGCGGGTGCCGGGCTCGGCTGTCGCAGAATGATGATCTCTGATCGCACAGTGCGTAGTGCGCGGTGCTGACTCAACCATAGCGGTGGTACGGAGTGCATTTCGGTCAGTTACGCGCGCCGCCAGACCCCGTGGCTGGTTGGGCTGAGCGGTGCCGCTGGGGGCCTACGCTGGCTGGTTCGAAGCGGCAAGCAAGCCAGCGCCTCGGAGCACGGCAAGCGGCGCGTCTGCACGATTGAAGGTGTACAGGTGGATGCCGTCAGCTCCGCCAGCCAGCAATTCCCGGGCGAGCCGAATACAGGCCTCGATTCCGAGCTGCGAGGCGGTCTCAGCATCCGGTGCCGACTCGAGGGAAGCGAGCAGTGCGCGCGGTGTTGCCTCGCCCGAGAGTTCAAGCATTCGCTGGAGCCGGGCGACGCTCAAGACCGGCATGATGCCGGGCAAGATGCGCATAGTCACGCCGGCGGCGCGGGCCTCGTCAACGAAGCTGTGGTACTCGTCGGCGTGAAAGAACAGTTGCGTGATTGCGAGGTTCGCCCCAGCCGCCTCTTTCGCGAGCAATGTATCGATATCTTGCGCGCGAGACCGCGAGCGTGGGTGGCCGTTCGGGAAGGTGGCGATCGCAATCGTCACCTTCTCGCCACGTCGGAGCCGTTTTGCGGCCGGAAAACCAGGAACTTCATGAAAACTGAACTGGCTGCGCTCGGCCTGGACTCGGTGGATGAGTTGGACTAATTCACCGGCGCTTCCAAAGTCGCCGAGGAAGCCGTCTCCCTCGTGCGACCCCTCAGGCAGGTCACCGCGCAGGGCAAGAAAACTCGTGACTCCGGCATCCAGAAACTCGCGAATGACCCGGCTCGTTTCCTCAAACGAGGAACCGACACACGTCAAGTGGGCCATCGCCGGCACCCGGTGTTGGCGAATCAGCCGATTGAGCACCGCCAGCGACGCGGCGCGATCGGGCCCGGTCGGCCGGTAGGTCACCGACATGAACTCAGGCTGCACAATCGTCAGTCGCTCGAGCGCATCGAATAGGCTCGCTTCGGCCGCAGCCGACCGTGGCGGGTACAGCTCGAAGGAGAACGTGGCTTCGCTCAGACGCAGAGAATCGACGTGCAACTCAAACCCCTCCGGTAGCCAAACACTCCGAGTGGGCGGGTGCCGGGCTCGGCTGTCGCTCCATGCCGACTACAAGCGTCGTTAAACGAAGTTTAGACCAGCTTGAGAATGGACCCCCGACCTACGCCGTCATGTACTGACGCAGTTCGTCGAGACGCTGGGGATGAACGAGCGCGGTCACGAGAGTGCCCGCCTCGACATAATCAGTGCTGATCACACGACCCTGCACGTGCAGGCGCGAGATCACCTCGCCGCGGTCATACGGCACCAAGAGCGACACTTCCACTTCTGGCGACGGCAGCAACTCGGCTATGCGTTCGAGCAGTTCATCAACACCATCACCGGTGCGTGCGGAGACGAAAATGCCGCGCGGCTCAAGCCCGCGCAGCAGCAACTGCTGATCGTTGTCAGCAAGGTCGCTCTTGTTAAAGACGACGATCTCCGGGATGTGTCGCGCATCCAGCTCGCCAATCACATTGCGAACGGTCGTCAACTGGG
>CAZCOC010000192.1:0-2988 GCA_964500075.1 uncultured Salinibacterium sp. | reverse complement strand
GTGGCGCCGCGGCATGACCAAGCGCGGTCAATGGATCGTCGTGCTCGGAGCGGTCACCGTGCTCGCGTTCGTCGCGATCATCATTGTTGTGAACGGCATCCCGCTCGTTTAGTCAAGTCGGCCTTCTCGAAGATGCGAGCATTCGATAGCGTTGCGGACGTGCTGTTCGTAGCCCCGGCGACGGAAGTCGCGCCACAGCTCCTCGGCGGGACCATCTCGGTCGACGGCGTCACGCTCCGAATCACCGAGGTCGAGGCGTATTTGGGCGTCGGCATCGATCCGGGCTCACACGCCTATCGCCGCAAGGGCGTGAAGAACGCCACAATGTTCGGCCCGCCGGGTCACCTCTACACGTATTTCACCTACGGGATGCACGTGTGTGCGAACGTCGTCTGCTCGCCGGAGGGGGAAGCATCCGCGGTGCTACTTCGCGCTGGCGAAATCGTCGAGGGCATCGAGCGAGCGAGCGCCCGCAGGGTCACTTCGCGAGTCGACGCTGATCTCGCGAGAGGCCCCGCCCGCCTCACCGTTGCTCTCGGCATCACGCTTGCCGACGACGGCACCAATCTCGCCACCGGCAGGGTTCGCATCCAACTGCCGAGCGTCCAAGTCCCGTTCGAACAGAGCCCGCGCACCGGTGTCTCCGGGCCAGGGGGAGAGCCATCGTTCCCGTGGCGCTTTTGGATAGCTGGGGAGCCGACCGTGTCGTCGTACCGCCGTGCCGCGAGCCGCTAGCACCGGTTGATCCTCCGCTACGGTTGAAGACGTGGCAGTGACAGCATCCGAATCCCTGAAATCCCAGTCGAACGATCCATCGTTCGACGACATCTGGGACGAAATCACTTGGCGCGGCCTCGTTCACGTCTCCACGAATGCAGACGAACTGAAGGCGCTGCTGGCCGGCCCACCGATTACGTACTACTGCGGGTTCGATCCAACCGCGCCGAGTCTGCACCTGGGCAACCTTGTTCAGCTGCTGCTGCTACGCCGGTTGCAACTTGCTGGACACAAGCCCCTCGGCCTTGTCGGCGGCTCGACGGGCCTTATCGGCGATCCGCGCCCAACTGCCGAGCGCACGCTGAACGATGCGGCAACCGTTCGCGAGTGGGTGGGGTACCTCGAGGATCAGGTCGCGAAGTTTCTCTCCTTCGATGGCGAGGGTGCTGCGCGACTGGTCAACAACCTGGACTGGACTGCGCCGATGTCTGCCATCGACTTCCTTCGAGACATTGGGAAGTACTTTCGGGTCGGCACCATGCTCAAGAAGGATGCCGTCAGCGCGCGCTTGAACTCCGACGCCGGCATCAGCTACACCGAGTTCAGCTACCAGATTTTGCAGGGACTCGACTTTCTTGAGCTGTACAGAAGCTATGGATGCGTATTGCAAACCGGTGGCAGCGATCAGTGGGGCAACCTCACGAGCGGGGTGGACCTTATCCACAAGGCTGATGCGGTGAGTGTGCACGCGATCGGTACGCCCCTCATCACCAACTCCGACGGCACCAAGTTTGGCAAGAGCGAAGGCAACGCCGTCTGGCTCGAGCCAGGGATGACGAGCCCGTATGCCTTCTACCAGTTCTGGCTCAACACCGATGATGCGGATGCCGTCGCTCGCCTCAAGATCTTCACGTTTCTATCGCGCGCAGAGATCGAGCGCCTAGAAGCTGTTGTCGCTACTGAGCCGTTCCGGCGTGAGGCCCAGCGAGTGCTCGCGTGGGAAGTCACCGCGCTCGTGCACGGAGCAACGGCCACTCAGTCGGCGATCGACGCTGCTGCCGCACTGTTCGGTCAGGGCGAGCTTTCTGAGCTGGATGCCGCAACTCTCGAACAGGCGCTGCGAGAGTTGCCGAACACCACCTCGCCAGCCGACACAACTATTGCGCAATTGCTCGTCGACACCGGGCTCAGCCCGAGTCTCGCCGCCGCACGAAGGTCGATTGCCGAGGGTGGGGTCTACGTCAATAACACCCGGGTCGACGACGAGACATCCACGATCGAAGGATCCGTCTTGGCGGCCGGCGTTGCGGTGCTCCGACGCGGCAAAAAGACGCTTGCCGGGGTCTTTGTGGAGTGATTCGGGCTCCCCGGTCGCGGGCTCCTCGGCGCTGGCGTCGCTGGATCGCCCGCTGATCCATATAACTCGAGCGCGCGTGACACGCCCGGGATGCGTCGAAACTTGCAGGGGCGCAATCATGACCGTAATGTTGAGTCTCGTCACCCCAAAGGTTCGTCTCAGCCGCTGAGCTGAACGGCCTCAAGAGGGACTACATCCACCCGGTGAGTTTTCCCGCTCGAGTAGCGGGTACCTTCTCCCGGTGGTAGGTTAGAGCAGTTGCCCTGAATTCGTCGTCGCAAGACGCGTTTCAGGAGCGCCCGATCCTTGAGAACTCAACAGCGTGCACAATGTCAAATGCCAAAAACCCGTCCGTACTTCGGTACGAACGGATTCCTTTGGAAAAGATATAAACAAACAAAGCAAGTCAGTATTGATTTGTTCTGTCAGTTTCAAACTTGTCATCTCGCGTTCCCTGCATTTCTGATTCCCAGAAGTGCAGACGGATTCGGGTGGCGCTAGATGTGCCGAGGCCACTTCAGATTCGTCTGTAGCTAGCCTCGAGCAATCAAACATTTATGGAGAGTTTGATCCTGGCTCAGGATGAACGCTGGCGGCGTGCTTAACACATGCAAGTCGAACGATGAAGCCGGAGCTTGCTCTGGTGGATTAGTGGCGAACGGGTGAGTAACACGTGAGTAACCTGCCCTTGACTCTGGGATAAGCGTTGGAAACGACGTCTAATACCGGATACGACCCTCGGAGGCATCTCCTGAGGGTGGAAAGAATTTCGGTCAAGGATGGACTCGCGGCCTATCAGGTAGTTGGTGAGGTAACGGCTCACCAAGCCGACGACGGGTAGCCGGCCTGAGAGGGTGACCGGCCACACTGGGACTGAGACACGGCCCAGACTCCTACGGGAGGCAGCAGTGGGG
>CAZCOC010000191.1:0-3054 GCA_964500075.1 uncultured Salinibacterium sp. | reverse complement strand
GACTGTGGGTCGCCATGTGGGGGGCGGGCGAGCTGCACCGCTACGACCGGGCCGGTAGACATGTCGCGGTGGTGCGTGTGCCAACGAGCCAGGTGACCGCCGCGTGCTTCGCGGGTACGCATCTCCAGACGCTCGTCATAACGACGGCGGCTCGCAACACGGCGCCCGCCCACTCGGCGGGAACCGTGTTCCGCGTGGCTGTGCCAATTCCGGGCCGACCAGCAACGCAGTGGAGGGGAAACTGATGGTGTTGATCAGGCAGGTTGGGAACGCGTGGGTGCTTGGCACCGACAACTCGCTGTACGCGATCGCGATCGGTGAGGACTCCCTGCCGGTGCAGCGCTACTGGGGGATGGCCCTGCCGGAGAGCGACTGGCCAGCAATGCTCGCTGAGACCACCCCGCGCTGGCGTACAAGTTCGTCGCGGCCTTCGGAGACCCAGGACGAGGTGCTCGTGGCGGGCGGGCTTCGATGGGGTGCCGTTGGCCTGCAGGTGGAGTTCGCCGACGGACGTCGCGAGCTCGAGCTCAGGCTCACGGGATCCAGAATCGAAGAGGCAGAGGGGGAGGCAACGCTCGTCTTGTCTCTCGAGGACATCGTTGCGCCCCTCGAACTGCGACTGTGCTACCGGATTCGCGTCGGCCACGATGTCATCGAGCGGTGGTCCGAGCTCGAGTATCGCGCCGAGCAGGGGGAGCGCGCTCTCGTCCGCCGCTTCGACTCGGCCAACTGGCCGATGCCGGAGGAGGAGGCCTACCGCATCTCCTCGGTGCACGGCCACTGGGGCGCCGAGAATCAGCTCGAGCGCCGCGACCTCCCTGTCGGTGAGCTGACGATGACCAGCCGCACTGGCACGACCGGTCATCACGCCAATCCGTGGGCAATGATCGATTCCGGCGACTCGACAGAGACCGACGGCCGGGTCTGGACGGTCGCACTGGCCTGGAGCGGCACCTGGCGGATCGTCGCGCAGCGCCGCCCAGAGGGCGGAGTATCGGTGACCGCGGGAGCCGGTCACGAAGGTGTGACACGGTCGATCGTTGCGGGAACGTCGATCATCACACCGCCGTCCTACGGTCTGTTCTGCTCCGCCGGGTTCGGCGCAACTTCGCGAGCTCTTCATCGATTCGCTGATCAGGTGCTCCGGCCGTCGCCCGGCCGTCCACAGCCTGTGCTCTACAACTCGTGGGAGGCAACCGGTTTCGACGTCAGCGAGCAGGGCCAAATGGCCCTCGCCGACCGCGCCGCTGAGCTTGGCGTCGAACTGTTTGTCGTTGACGACGGCTGGTTCGGTCAACGAACGGCGGATGCCGCGGGCCTCGGTGATTGGCATCCGAACCCGACCCGGTTCCCCGACGGCTTGCACGCCCTTGTCAAGCACGTGCGCAGTAAGTCGATGGGTTTTGGACTGTGGGTTGAGCCGGAGATGGTCAATCGCGAGAGCGACCTCTACACCGAGCATCCGGATTGGGTACTGCACTATCCGGAGCTGACCAGGCGGGAACTGCGCAACCAGCTTGTGCTGAACTTCGCGCGGGCGGACGTTCAAGAATGGGCCCTCGGCTGGCTGTCGGGACTTCTCCGAGAGTACGACTTGGACTACATCAAGTGGGACATGAACCGGCCGTTCTCGCAGGCGGGATGGCCGGCCAACACCGAAGACCCCGGCATCCTCTGGTTCGATCACACGCGGGCGGTCTACCGAATTATGGAGGAGTTGCGTGCAATCAAACCCGGGCTGCTCATCGAGTCGTGCAGCGGCGGCGGGGGCCGGGTCGATTTCGGCATGATCGGCCGGGCCGACCTATTTTGGACCTCGGATAACACCGACGCACTCGACCGCCAGCGCATCCAGGATGGTTTCTCACAGGTGTATCCGGCGATAACAATGTCGAACTGGGTAACCGATTCCCCCAACCCGATCACGCGCCGCAGCATCCCGCTCACCTATCGGTTCCACGTCGCCATGGCGGGAATGTTGGGGATCGGCGGGAACCTCGCCGAATGGAGCAAGGAGGACCTCCAGGCCGCAGAGTCGTTCGTGACCGAGTACAAGAGCATCCGCGAGATCGTGCAGTTCGGAGAGCTGTATCGGCTCGGCGGTGAACCCGGCAGGGAACTCTCAGCGGTTCAGTTCGTGCACGGCGCTGAGGTCGTCATCATTGCGTACGAGCCGCGCCGCTCGCTCGCCCGCCACCGCGGGCTCTTCCGGTTGGCAGGCCTCGACCCGGCTTCACAGTACGTCGACGCTCGCAACGGTGAGCGTTTCAGCGGTCGCTGGCTCACCGAGCAGGGACTGGACCTGTGGCATGGGACCGGGCGAAACGAGCCGAACGGCGGCCTGCGCTTCTCGCGCGATGACTATGCGAGCACGCTCATTAGGTTGCGGGCGCACGAGTCTGACGCCGAAGCAAATGTCGTCGCCAGTCGGCGAGTCTGAAGTTAGTTCGACGCGGCGGTTCGCTCAGGAAGATCCAGGTCGTCGCGCGTGCACTCCCGCTCGGCCGCTGTGTTTGCGGATACCATCACGCTATTTCGCGGAGCCAGAGCCAGCCGCGGAGCCAGAGCCGGCCGAGGAGTCGGAGCCAGCCGAAGAGTCCGGCAAACCCTCGTCGTTCATTGTTTTCACTTCGGTCTTTAAGATTCGCATGGACTGGCCGACGCTTCGAGCGAGGGCGGGCAGTTTTGGGGCACCGAACAACAGCAGAATGATGGCGAGAACGATGACCAGATGCCATCCCGTGAGGTTTCCGATCATGGGATACGTCCTTCTCCTATTGATTCGACTGAGGCGACAAGTCTACCAAATAATCGTACGAAAGTGCGAATATTATCGAAGCTTCGACACGGAGGCTCCGGCATCTGCCGAAGGGGGCTAAAGTCGACGCTGACGCGAGTGAGAAGTTAGGGTGGCAGCACAGTGAAAACCGCAACACCGACATCCCCGATTCGTCAGCGTCACGCACCCGAGGTCCGACGCGCGCTTATTATCCGGGCCGCACAAGACATCATTGCCGAGCAGGGGTATCCCGCTGCGTCTGCCCGCACGGTGGC
>CAZCOC010000190.1:0-3122 GCA_964500075.1 uncultured Salinibacterium sp. | reverse complement strand
TCGATGACCCCGGGAATCGAGTGCGAACTGCTCGCGATCGCGGTGAGCGGCGGCGGCTCGATCGAACAAGCTGAGGCACTGCTTCAGGACAGCTTGCGCCGCTTCTCGCTGCGGCAACCAAGTACTGCCGGTGAGGCAAATGGCCGAGGCCAAACGCACGAGAGTGCCTCAGCGATCGACAGCACAATCGAACGAGTGATCCGGCTGTCGAAGCACGCGGGAGTTCCCGCTCGCCAACTGCTGAGGAGCGAAGCTGAAGCGGTCAGGCGTGCAGCCGGCTCTGCAGCCGAAGAACGGGCAGCAGCGCTCGCGGTGCGTCTCATGCTCCCGCTTGGACTGTGCGTGCTCCCCGCCTTCGTATTGCTTGGCGTCGTGCCAATGCTTATCACCGTCGTCTCGTCAACAGTCGGCCAATTCTGAAGGACTCCCCAATGCCTTCGCAGTCGGGCGGTACTGACCGCCCCCGCTGCAACACTGAAGACGCTCGCGCCAGAGAGGTGCACCGCTGAAAGAAGCGCGGCCCTGGCAGAAACCGCAATCATCTTCATAGCAACGGTTGGATCAATAGAGCGCTGACGGTTTCCCCATGATGCATTGATAGTGTTCAGTCATCACGATAATTCATTAATATGTATCAGATGAGTGATAATATAGAGACCATGGTTAGGGTATTCGAGACCCCGGTACTCGACGAGCGCGAGCTCAAGGTTCTCGCTCAGATCGACGATCTCAAGCGGGCTCTCCAATTCCAGCTGCACGAGCCGCGTCGATGGTCCGGTCAACTCCGACGCATGGCATTCGCGCGCAACATCCAAGGTTCGAACAGTATCGAAGGATACGAGGCCGCTCTGGACGATGCGGCGGCTGTTGCCCTCGGTGAGGAACCACTGGACACGAACACCGAGACTCGGCTAGCGCTCGAAGGATATACAAATGCCATGACATTCGTACTGCAAACTGTTATGGAACCACCGACACGCGTGAGTGAGGATCTGATCAAGAGCCTGCATTTCATGATGACGAGCTACGACCTGTCGAACCGGCCCGGGCGCTGGCGTGCAGGCCAGATCTTTGTGCGGGACGACCGATCGGGCGACATCGTCTACGAGGGGGTTGACGTCGAACGGGTCCCCTTGCTCATGGGCCTCATGATCGATCAGATGAATCGAAACGACGACGTGCCAATTGTGCGCGCCGCGATGGCTCATCTGAATCTGGTCATGATCCACCCGTTCCGGGATGGGAACGGACGGATGGCGCGGTGCCTGCAAAGCCTGGCACTGGCAGCCGATGGCGTGTTAGCGCCTGTGTTCATGAGCGTTGAAGAGTATTTGGGACGAAACACGCAGGCTTACTACGATGTATTGGCCCAGGTTGGACGGGGCGAGTGGAACCCGCAGAATGACGCACGCCCCTGGATGCGGTTCATGCTCACTGCCCATCTCAGGCAGGCCACGACGTTGCAGCGTCGAGTCAAGATCAGTGAGAGAGCTTGGGTCGAGCTCGAGCGCCTAACAGAGAAACACGGGTTGCCAGAGCGAACGATCAATGCGCTGTTTGACGCGGTTTTCGGACTCCGTGTCCGCAGGGGCACCTACGTCGCCATCCTCGCCGGATCAGGGGAGGATGTTTCCGATCAAACCGCGTCGCGAGACTTTAAGGCACTTGTGGACGTTGGTCTCCTCATCGCGCACGGGGAGAAGAGGGGTCGATTTTACTCCGGGAGCAATGAGCTCATCTCGATTCGGGAAAACTTTATGCCGCCCAAGGTGAAGGACAACACTGACCCTTTCGTCGAGTAATCCAACGGCTCAACCGTTGCGAGCCCGCACTCAGCGCGACGCGCAGGTGCTCATCACCGTCGTCTCGTCAACAGTCGGCCAGTTCTGAAGGACTCCCCAATGCCTCCGCAGTCGGGCGGTACTGACCGCCCCCGCTGCAACACTGAAGACGCTCGCGCCAGAGAGGTGACGGAAATGGATACGGAAGTAGAACCGGAAGCGGGGATTGCCGCCAGGAGCAACATCATTCGTCGGGCAATCACGGCGGTACGTCGCAGGTTGAGCGTCGGTACTGAGCGGGGCGCGGCCACGGCGGAATACGCGATCACTATCATGGCGGCGGTTGGCTTTGCCGGACTGCTCGTCGTCATTCTGCGATCGGAGGAAGTGCGCGGCATCCTCACCGATGTGGTTCGCAGTGCGCTGTCGATCGGTTGATCCGGGAAGGTCTTGGCGCCGTGTCGGTGAACGGTTCGCGACCGGCCAGTCGGGAAGCGTTACGGCAGAGTTCGCAATCGCATTGCCAGCGGTAGTGCTTGTGCTCGCCCTCTGCCTCGCTGCGATCCAGCTTGCCTCCCAGCAGATTCGAGTGCAGGATGCTGCGGCCCTCACCGCGCGGTCGATCGCGCGCGATGACGAGTCGTCGGCATCCGCCGCCGGTCGGCTCGTGCCAGGGCTGGCGATCACGCGCTGGGCGCAGGGCGAGCTCGAGTGTGTCACCGCGACAGCGCCGGCGGCCGGTGGGGTGATCGCGCTGCTCGGCCTCGAACTTCGGGCATCGAGTTGCGCGCTTGGCGGTGGACGCTGAACCGCCTGGCGCGACTGCGCGCGTGCGCATGTACACGAAACGGAACCAGCGAGGGCGAGGGCGCGGGCGAGAACAGCGCGGGCGAGAACGGCGCCGGGTCGGTACTCGCGATCGGGCTCGTCGCCGGAATAGTGAGCTTGCTCGGCCTGGTGTTGCCATTGTCACTGGCAATCGCGGCCCGGCACACCGTGACCGCTGCCGCGGATGCTGGGGCGCTCGCGGCCGCCGATACGGCGATCGGCATCCACGCTGGGTTCCCGTGCGCGCGTGCGGCGCAAGTCGTCGAGGCGAACGGCGCCTCACTCACCGGGTGCACCGTTGACGGACTCGTCGCCACGGTCGAGGCCGTCAGAGTCGTCATCGGCATCTCAGTGACTGTGCGGGCGACAGCAGGCCCGGCGCGCTGATCGTTCGGATTAGGTATCAGTGCGGTCAGTGTGTGTATGGTGTCGCTGACGGGGGCACTGCCCTCGTTCTTTTCGCCTATCCACAAGGAGTCCCGTGCCCGGCACGAAGAAACTCGTCATCGTCGA
>CAZCOC010000189.1:0-3137 GCA_964500075.1 uncultured Salinibacterium sp. | reverse complement strand
GCACTCTGAGCCCGTGGGATCACGCGGCCGGAACGCTCATCGCGCGCGAAGCCGGAGCAACCGTCAAGGGCTGGGGAGATGCCGAGCCCGACACCGAGTTCATTCTGGCGGCCGAGCCGAAGCTTGTTGTTACGCTTGAAACTGTGCTTCGTGAGCTTGGGTACTGACGGCGTTCTCGACGCTCGGCTGGCTCTCACACGAACGAAGAGGTAGCTTTAACCGATCCGTTACCCACTGTTGGCCTGAAGCCAGCTTGTCACCCCGAAGAAATAGCGCCAGGCATCGGATGCCACCGGCACGTTTTAGAGGAGATTCGATGTCACACAGCGTGTTTCTGCCGCTCGGTGACGGCCAACTCGGTGACGGCCAACTCGGTGACGGCCAACTCGGTGACGGTGGGCACATGATGCCTTCTGCGGGTACGGCACCACGGTGACTGATGAGAGCGCGCCGCGCTCCCGCAGGCAGTTGCGCGAGGCTGAAGCGAAAGCCGTCAAGGGCAACGCCGGCTTCCCGCGGCGCACCGAGGTCGCTGCCCGGAAGTCCAAGAGCCGCGGCACCGCCACAGTTGGTGCAGGGAAACGCAAGCCGGTCGGAGTAGCGAAGCGCGCGCGATCCTCCCTCGTATCGATGGGCGCGATGCTCTTCGCCGCGGCAATGCTCGTCGGCCTCACCGTTCCTGCCAACCTTTTCCAGTCGGAGTCCAGCGCGGTCGGCGACGAGCAGTTCATCTCGAGTGCCGAGGTCGGCGAGATCCAAAGCCTGCAGGTAGCGGATGATGCGGTAATCGCCGCCCCGGCCCGCGATGGGTACAGTGTCACGTCCTACGCCGAATTGTTGCGCGCCAAGTACTCGGCTGTCGACTACCGCTACGCTGCGACCACGGGCGCCGTTCGTTGGCCGTTCCCGTACTCTGTGCCGATCAGTTCCCCCTTCGGCGAACGTGAGGGTGGCTTCCACAAGGGCACCGACTTCAACCCGGGCGGGGGTGCACCAATTTACGCAATCGCCGACGGCGTTGCGAAGATCTCTATCGAAGACAGCACTTACGGGCAGCACGTAATCCTGGCCCATAACATCAACGGTCAACGGCTTGACAGCCTGTACGCGCACATGGTGAGTGGCTCGAGTCCGATCGTCGCAGGTCAAGAGGTCAAGGTTGGCGACTTCCTCGGCCTCGTCGGGGACACCGGCATCTCGACCGGGCCCCACTTGCACTTCGAGGTGCGCCTCGACGGCGTCCCGGTCGACCCGTTTGCATGGCTTCAGGCCAACGCGGTGAACTAGCCGCCGGCCCTGATCCAGACGGTCGTGTCTGACGGCAGCGCCCCGCCAGTGATCTTCTCACTGGCCAGAATGACCGCCCCGCCGATCGGCAACTCAACAGCGATCGAGCCGAGATTCGCCAGCACGGTTACGGCTCCGTTGCGCAGGGCAAGCACATGCGGGCCGTACCCGCCGAGCCACTCGATGATCCCGGAGGCGAGAGCAAACTCGCGACGCAACGCCAGTGCGCTCCGGTAGAGCTCGAGCGTGCTGCCTGCCATGCCGACCTGCGCATCGCGAGCGAGTTGCGCCCATTCCTCCGGCTGCGGTAACCAAGATGCGCCGGTGTCATTGAAGCCATATGCTGGCGCGTCCGACTCCCAAGGAATCGGCACGCGGCATCCGTCTCGACCGTACTTCTCACCTTTGGTGCGAAACCACGTCGGGTCCTGTCTAGCAGCATCCGGCAAGTTGATGACCTCTGGCAGCCCGAGTTCTTCGCCCTGATAGAGGTAGCTGCTGCCCGGCAACGCCAGCATGACGGATGACGCGGCGCGAGCCCTCCGAAGCCCGAGCACTGGATCCGGCTGTCCTGGCGAGTTCGGCCCGATGCCAGCCCCCTGAGGATTCTCGGCTGTCAGTGCGAGGCGACTCGCGTGCCGCACCACATCGTGGTTCGAGAGCACCCAAGTACTTGGCGCGCCGACCGCAGAAAACGCATCGATCGATCGATCGATGACAGCGCGCTGCTCGAGCGCGCTCCACTCTGCAAACATGTAGTCAAAGTTGAAGGCTTGGCTCATCTCGTCCGGCCGCACCCACAGCGCCATCTTGCTCAGCGGGTCGACCCAGGCTTCTGCGCACAGCACGCGATCGCCGGGGTATTGCTCGAGTACTCGATGCCACTCTCGCCAGATCTCGTGCACGGCAGGCTGACCCCAATAGGGCGGGTCGGGAATTGGCTCAGGCTTCGGCTTCGGTACAGCGCTGTCAGGCGTTGGTGTGACCGGACCAAGCGTGGCCCCACCAAGCGTGGCCCCACCAAGCGTGGCGGGATCAGCGATCGGAGCGGTGCCGCCCATGCTGCCCGTTTCGACCGGGGGCGTGTAGTCCGGAAGGCCTGCCTGCTTGATCATGCCGTGCGCAACATCCACTCGAAAGCCGTCGACGCCACGGTCGAGCCAGAAGCACAAGATCGCTTCGAACTGATCGCGAACCCAGCGGTTCTCCCAGTTGAGGTCGGGCTGCGACGCGTCAAAGATGTGGAGGTACCACTGGCCGGGGGTGCCGTCATCGCGCGTAACTCGGTTCCACATGCCGCCGCCGAACACCGACTCCCAGTTGTTGGGCGGGGTGTTGCCGTTCTTGCCCTTGCCGTCGCGAAAGATGTAGCGGTCGCGCTCAGCGGAGCCTTCTGGCGCTGCGAGAGCCTCCTGGAACCACCGGTGTTGGTCTGAGGTGTGGTTCGGAACAATGTCGACGATGACCTTAAGCCCGAGGGCGTGCGCCTCTTTCAGAAGCTCATCGAAGTCTGCAAGGGTGCCAAAGATCGGGTCGACGTCACAGTAGTCAGAGACGTCGTAGCCGGCATCCTTCTGTGGGGACCGAAAGAACGGCGAGAGCCACACGGCGTCGATGCCGAGCTCGACCAGTGCGGGCAGTCGACGCATGATGCCAGCGAGGTCGCCAACCCCATCGCCGTCGGCGTCGGCGAATGAGCGCGGGTAGATCTGGTAGATCACGGCAGTGCGCCACCACTCGGTGCCGGGAATGGTCGTGACTGTGTCAAGCAGAGGCGAGACAGATTCCGGTGCATTCTCGACGGTCATGCGATCACGATACGCCATTTTGCGCGGAATGGAAGCGCTTGC
>CAZCOC010000188.1:0-3141 GCA_964500075.1 uncultured Salinibacterium sp. | reverse complement strand
TCCTTGGGCTCCTCCACTTGGAAATCGTCACGGAGCGACTCGAGCGCGAGTTTGGGCTCGACCTGATCTCGACCGCGCCATCCGTCACCTATGAGGTCACGACCGAGGACAAGAAGCACTTCACAGTGACAAACCCGAGTGAGTTTCCCACCGGGGCAAAGATCTCGCATGTGACAGAGCCGATGGTGCGAGCTGCAATCCTCGCGCCAAAGGACTATGTCGGCACGATCATGGAACTGTGCCAGTCTCGGCGCGGAGTGCTGATCGGCATGGACTACCTCGGCGAAGACCGCGTTGAGATCAAGTACACGATCCCGCTCGGTGAGATCGTCTTCGACTTTTTCGACCAACTCAAGAGTAAGACCGCTGGTTACGCGAGCCTCGACTATGAACCGAGCGGCGATCAGCAGGCCGACCTCGTCAAGGTCGACATTTTGCTCCAGGGCGAAGCTGTCGACGCCTTCAGCGCTATCGTGCACCGCGAGAAGGCGTACGCCTATGGCGTGCTCATGACCGAGCGTCTCAAGAAGCTCATCCCTCGTCAACAGTTCGAGGTGCCCATCCAGGCGGCGATTGGAGCGCGCATTATTGCCCGCGAGTCAATCTCGGCGATGCGTAAGGATGTGCTTGCCAAGTGTTACGGCGGCGACATCACCCGCAAACGCAAGCTTCTTGAGAAGCAAAAAGAGGGCAAGAAGCGCATGAAGATGGTCGGCCGGGTCGAGGTGCCTCAGGAGGCGTTCGTCGCGGCCCTCACGGGTGACGTGGAGAAGAAAGACAAGAAGTGAGTGGCAGCCCACTGACAGGAGACACCGAGCCATCGGCCGATGGCGTTCGCGCAGCGGGTTCCGGTTCACTACCGATCTGGTTGGCCCCGGTTACCTACGGGGCGGTCGGTGCGACGCAGGCCCCAGACCTGGTGCGTTACCCGCCGGCCGGGTATCGAGCGATCGAGCGCACTGCCAGGATCGGGCACGGAGCGGCGAGATTCGAGTACGCGTGCGTCTCAGCGCTCACGTGGGGCATTCAGAAACGCAGCGGATTTCGAATCCAGCCGATCGAGGCTCCGATTGAGTCTCCGATCGAGTCGGATGCTCTTGCGGACTCGCACACTCGCGAGGCGCTCTACGGGCCCGACGGAACGCAGTACCTCCGCCCCGGCGACACCGCACAGCTGGTGATCCCTATCGTCGGGCCGATCGTCATCACTGCCCCAGCGCGAGTGGTCTACTTGGTTGACGAGCCGAAACGCAAAGGCTTCGCGTACGGAACTCTGCCTGGACATCCGGAAGACGGCGAGGAGGCTTTCATCGTCTCTCAGCGCGAGGATGACTCGGTGTGGTTGACGATTCGCGCGTTCTCTCGTCCGAGTTCACGAACGTGGTGGGCCGTGTACCCCGCGCTTCGCATCGCGCAAGAGTTGTACACGAGGCGGTACCTCCGAGCGCTCGCGGGTCCGATCGCGTGAGCCTCAGCCTGGCAGGATGCATGGGGCCGACCGATCGCGCCGCCGCGCTGATTCTGCTGGGACAATAAAGCATGCCGAGTGCCCTGCCTCTTGCGGATCCGGCGCCACTCGACGGCGCGCTTCCGACATCGGTGGCGCTCGGGTCGGCCGAACGTGACTTCGGCGTATACCTGCACGTGCCGTTCTGTCGGGTGCGGTGCGGCTACTGCGACTTCAACACCTACACGAGTGAAGAGTTGCGCGGTGCCAGTCGCGCAAACTTTGCCGAGCAGGCGATTGCAGAACTGGCGCTCGGCGAGCAGGTGCTTGCGGATGCCGCGGTAAGCCCGAGACCCGTGTCAACGGTGTTCTTCGGCGGCGGCACTCCGACGATCCTGCCGCCGAGCGACCTCGCTGCGATGCTCGCAGCGGTCGACCGAACCTGGGGACTCGCGATCGGTGCCGAGGTGACGACCGAGGCCAATCCGGATTCGGTCGATCGTGACGATTTGCTTCGACTAGCCGAGGCAGGGTTCACGCGCATCTCGTTCGGTATGCAGTCCGCCGTTCCCGCTGTGCTCGCGACCCTCGAACGCACCCACGATCCCGACCGTATTCCGCAGGTTGTCGCATGGGCCCGAGACGCCGGACTCGGCATCAGTCTCGATCTCATCTACGGAACGCCGGGGGAGAGTATCGATGATTGGCAGCGATCGCTCGAGGCAGCGATCGCTCAACAGCCAGACCACCTGTCTGCCTACGCGCTCATCATCGAGGATGGCACGAAGCTCGCAGCGCAAATCCGCCGCGGCGAAGTTGCCGAGCCCGACGATGACCTGCAGGCCGATATGTACGAACTCAGTGACAGCATCCTCGCCGAGGCTGGGTTCCACTGGTACGAGGTCTCAAACTGGGCAAGGAGCGTCGAGCACCGCTCGCGCCACAATCTCGGCTACTGGCTCGGCCATGACTGGTGGGGGATCGGACCGGGTGCCCACAGTCACGTCGGTGGTGTTCGCTGGTGGAACGTCAAACACCCGGCAGCGTACGCGGATCGAATTGCGGCAGGCCAGTCACCCGCTGCCGGGCGGGAATCACTCGATGCTGCCACCCGTCACGTCGAGCACGTCTTGTTGCGGACTCGACTTCGGGATGGTCTTGCGATTGCGGACCTGGCCCCGGCCGGGCGCCACGCTGTTGCCGAGCTGATCGCTGACGAGCTGGTGAACGCGAAAGCCGCCCTCGCCGGTCGGATCGAGCTGACCTTGCGAGGACGGCTGCTGGCCGATGCCGCGGTGCGGCGGTTGGTGGCCGATGAGGGTCGCTGAGCGCAATTGCGCCTGACCTTCGCGGTTGGTGGGCTAGGAGACGAACTTGATGGCGATCGGGTAGGTGTACAGCTCACCCTTGTTTGCAGCGATCGCCGCCATGATGCTGAAGATGAGGGCGACCACCGCCGCTGCGAGCAGGATCAGAAAGCCAATCAGCACAAGGCTGAGCACGCCGCCCACGACATAGGCGATCAGGAGAGTGAGCTGAAAGTTGGTTGCCGTGGCGGTGTGTGCGCGAATGAATGCGCCGCGGTCCTTGAGCACGAGGTACCCAATGAGGGCCGGGAGGAACCCGACAACGATTCCACCGATGTGGATGAGGGTGGCCCAGAGACGTTCGTCGCTTGGGCTGAGGGGCTGGAC
>CAZCOC010000187.1:0-3148 GCA_964500075.1 uncultured Salinibacterium sp. | reverse complement strand
CGGATGCTTGATCAACTCCACTCGCTCGGTGTCGAAATGCACGTATGGACGATCAACGATCCGCACCGTATGCGGGAGCTTCTTGAGCTTGGTGTCGATGGGATTGTGACCGACCGGGCAGACCTCGCGATGGCGATAGTTGCTGGGAGTACGCTGTGAGCAAGGCGAGGCTGCAAGGTTACGTCCAGCTAGCGGGTCTATAACTTATTATCAACAGCAACGCAATGAAGGAGGGCCACACAATGGCAGACCGAAGCTTGCGCGGCATGAGACTTGGAACCCAAAGCCTACAGAGCGAAGAGGGCGTCGAGTTTTCGCCGCGAGTAAGAAGTGCCTACCGCTCCGCCGACGGCACGACCTTCGAGGTCGTATTCGCCGCTGATGCTGAGATTCCCCAGAGGTGGGAATCCGCTAAAACCGGTCAAGAGGGCACCCTGCTCGACGGCAACGGTCAACTCGTTGCGATCGACGAGGCAGAAGTCAAGGTGCCGCGCAGTCACTGGGATATGCTCCTTGAGCGCCGCAGCCGAGTAGAGCTCGAAGAGTTGCTGGAGGAGCGCCTTGATTACCTGCGCTCGCGCCGCGGCCAGCACAAAATCGGCGCGTAGCCAAACGAACTGCGTCTGCGAAAGACGTTGGGTCTAGCGTCGGCCGAACCGCGACGATAGCCCCCACCAGGTAACCCGAAACAGCGCTTCTGCGACGATTCCAGCGTGCATCTTGGATTCCCCGAATTCTCGCTCGACGAACGTGATCGGATGCTCGATTATGGAGAATCCGGCGCGCTCGGCCCGCCACGCCAGTTCGACCTGAAAGCAATAGCCTTGAGATGATATTCCCTCGAGGGTAAGCGCACGAAGCATTTCGCCGCGGAACACCCGGAACCCAGCCGTGGTGTCGCGGATGTGAGAGCGCAACATCATCCGCGCGTAGCGATTACCAGCGTGGGAAATCGCCTGACGGATGCGCGGCCAGTTGCGCACCTCGCCGCCTGCTACCCAACGTGAGCCGATCACGAGATCAGCTCCGTCTGACGCCAGTTGGAGCATCCGCGGCAGTTCAGCTGGATCGTGCGAGCCGTCTGCGTCGATCTCGACGATGTACTCAAAGCCCTCCGCCGCCGCGACCGCGAAGCCGGCCAGATACGCCTGCCCAAGACCGTCTTTCTTCGTGCGATGCAACACCCGAATGTTGTGATCGTCGGCGGCAAGCCGATCGGCGAGTTCACCGGTGCCGTCAGGACTTGCGTCGTCCACGATCAGGACGACAGCAGGTGGCACGGCGGATCTGATGCGGCGAACGATCGCCTCAAGCCCCGCGAGTTCGTTATAGGTCGGCACAACGACGAGCGTCTCAGGCACCGCGCCTCCTGGCGGCGAAACCGGCGACGATGAGCGCGCCGAGCGCGAGGCCAGCGACGAACCACTCAATCTCTCGGCCGGCGCGCGCGGCAGGCGTGATCACCGAGCTGAGCGCAACATCCTCGACCATGGTGCCAGGCTTGAACCACGGCAACTGCCGCACGACGGTGCCGTCTGGCGCGATCACGGCGCTCAATCCGACCGTCGAGATGTTGACAACACTGCGGCCAAGCTCTATCGCACGAATCCGGGCAATCGCTAGTTGTTGAGCGCTCTGGTCTGTCATGCCGAAGTCAGCATTATTGGATGAGGCGAAGATGACCTTCGCGCCCTGTTCGACTGATTCAGTCAGAATCTGGTCGTCAACGATGTCGAAACACACGTTGACTCCGACGGTCACGCCATCGACATCGAAAACCATGTCGGTTGTTCCCGGCGTGTACTCTCGCTGGATCAGCCCGATCAGATCGGGAGCGAGCGGTTCGAAGAACTCGCGGTTCGGCACGTATTCGCCAAATGGCACAGGGTGCTTCTTGTCGTAGATGTCGAGCACCCCCTTGCCCGCCTCCCACAAGAGGATCGAGTTGAAGAACTTGCCTTCTCGTTCGGTCACCGCCCAGGCGATAAGCGGAGCGCTGAGCTGCTCGGAGATGAAGTCGAAAACACTTGCGGAGTATTCGTCCGTCAACGGACTGCGTTCGGTCGATCCTTCTGGCCACAGCACCACATCGACGTCTTGACCGAACAATGGCGCCGTGGCATCCACTTGGGACTGCAGTAGCTCGCCAGGCTCACGCTGGTCGAAGTACCCGGCGCGCGCATTGCCCTGCACTGCCGCAACGCGGATGTCGCCATCGCTCACGACAGGCCATGCAGGCAGTACGAGTAGCAAGCTCGCCAACCCGACCGGAACGGCGGCGCGGACGAGACGGGGAGCTCCCGCAAAGCGCACGGCCTCGACAGTCGCGGCGACAACGAGCACCATCAGGAAGCTGACTCCGGAGATGCCGAACCAGGCAAAGAGTGGCGCGATCGGCGAGTCAGACTGGGAGAGAGCAACCCGACCCCACGCGAAGCCGCCGTACGGCCAGACGCTTGCCCAGGCTTCTCGTGCCGTCCACAGCCCAGCAACCACGACGGGGAGTAAGCCGAGTCGTGCGAGCGCCCCTGGCCACACCTTCGGCATCCACCGATATGCGAGGGCAATCGCGGCAGCGCCTGCGGCAAAGAATAACGACTCAAGAATTGCCAAGGCAGACATCGGCAGCGGCCCAAGAAACAGCGACGCCCACTGGATATGGGTGAAGTAGAAGGCCGCCCCAGCGACGAAACCGACGAGGAGGGCGCCCCTGACCGTGCGGCCAATCAGGGTGATGAGAACGAGCGCGATGCCAACAAACGTGAGTGGCCAGATCCCCCGATCCGGAAAGCCTGCATCGAGCACCGGCCCGGATGCGGCGGCCACCAGAATTGCCGCCCAGAGAGGCAACAGGCGAGCGCTCGTATCGCCAGCCTCCGAAATCACCACGTCAGCCTAAGCGACGGAACTGTAGGCAACGATCCCACGTCGGATTGCGTCAAGAGCTCTGCGCGCGGTGCGACCGACATCCCCGTCTGCGACGACTGAGAGTTGGTCGAGCAAGTCAATCGTTTGCTTCGTCCAGCGAACGAAATCGCCAGCGGCAAGATCCGCTTCGCGCAAGACCGCGTCGAGGCTCGTTCCGCTTGCCCAGCGGTACATCGCGAGCGCCAGGCCGGTCGCAAGCGGTTGACTACCGGGCAGGTGG
>CAZCOC010000186.1:0-3170 GCA_964500075.1 uncultured Salinibacterium sp. | reverse complement strand
GGTCAGAACGTCAACTCCTACGGTGTCGAGTTCGGCGATCGCAACGCCTTTGGCAAGTTGCTGCGCGCGACGGGCTCGATTGCAGGCCTTGAGCGCGTGCGGTTTACGAGCCCGCATCCTGCAGCCTTCACAGACGACGTCATCGAGGCGATGGCAGAAACTCAGAACGTCATGCCTCAACTGCACATGCCGCTGCAATCTGGCTCGGATCGTATCCTCAAGTCGATGCGCCGCAGCTACCGCTCCGATAAGTTCCTCGGGATCCTCGACCGCGTTCGTGCGGCGATACCGCACGCCGCGATTAGCACCGACATCATCGTCGGATTCCCTGGCGAGACCGAAGAGGACTTTCTCGAGACGATGCGCGTCGTGGAGGAGGCTCGGTTTGCAACAGCCTTCACCTTCCAGTATTCGATTCGCCAGGGCACTCCCGCAGCGACCATGGCCGGCCAAGTGCCAAAGGCAATCGTGCAGGAACGATACGAGCGGCTTGTCGCCCTGCAGGATCAGATCTCGTGGGACGAGAATCTGGCGCTGGTCGGCCGCACCGTCAACGTGTTGGTCACGGCAAGCGACGGGCGCAAAGCCGCCCAGACTCGGCGCTTGAGCGGTCGCGCCGAAGACAGTCGACTCGTGCACTTCGACGTTCCCGATGGCAACGACGCCCCGCGGCCGGGTGACGTTGTCAGTGTAGAGATCACCCAGGCGGCACCGTTCCACCTCATTGCCGACGCAGCACCCGGCCGTTCACTGGTCGTTCGTCGAACCCGAGCCGGTGACGCGTGGGATCGAGCTGAGGCAGAGTCGTGCGCAGTCCCGGTAAGCCCGTCGGGCGGCGCGGTCGGTGATGGCAGGCACCAAGTCTCCCTCGGGCTTCCGGCCATTCGCGCCGTGACCGCCCCGATCTATGACCCGAGCGACGAACTGCGCTGAGCAGTGGTTGCCGAAACACCGAGTCCAGAAGTACCCGAGGCAGCGGGGCGCAGGCCACGGCTCGTCGTCATTGTCGGTGCGACCGGCACCGGTAAATCGCAGCTCGCCCTCGATCTGGCAGAGGACATCATCGCGCGTGGTCAGGGTGTCGAGATCGTCAACGCCGACGCGATGCAGTTGTACCGGGGGATGGATATTGGCACCGCGAAGGTTCCATTGGGCGAGCGCCGTGGCATCCACCATCATCTGCTCGACGTTCTTGAGCCACGGGACGAAGCGAGTGTTGCCGACTACCAAACCGGCGCGCGCCGGGCAATCGAGGAGATTGAGAAGCGCCAGTCGGTGCCAATCTTGGTCGGCGGTTCCGGACTCTACGTGTCGAGCGTCGTTCAAGATTTTGTGTTCCCGAGTACCGACCCGGTCATTCGCGATCGACTAGAGGTTGAGCTCGCCGAGTTCGGACCGTTCGTTCTGCACAGTCGACTTACGTTGGTCGACCCCGCTTCGGCCGAGGCAATCGGGCCCCACAATGGTCGCCGAATCGTGCGTGCGCTCGAGGTTGTCGAGTTGACGGGCGAACCGTTCACTGCGGGCTTACCGGAGCATCGGGAGCCGTGGCGCGTCGCGACGATTATCGGCATCATGGCTGCCAGAGATGCGTTACTGCCGCGACTAGCCGAGCGCGTGATCGGAATGTGGCAATCGGGCCTGCTCGATGAGGTGGGTGGGCTTCTGTCTGCCGGCTTCGGGGTCACCGCGGCCCGCGCAATCGGGTATGCCCAAGCGATCGCACAGCTCGATGGTCGAATCGATGAGGATGCCGCAATCGCTGAGACCGTCGCGCTGACAAGTCGCTACGCTCGCCGTCAAGTGAGCTGGTTCTCGCGGTACCGCGATGCACACTGGATCGACTTCGAGGATGCGCGCCGTCGCGAAACGGCACTTCGGGTGGCTCTGCCCTTGGCAGTGCGGGAGGATTGAGTAATGGCAATGATCGAGTTCACCAAAGGTCACGGCACCGGCAACGACTTCGTGCTGTTCGCTGACCCCGATGGGGAGATCGACCTGAGCCCTGCCCAGATCGCCGCGATTTGCGATCGCCATTTCGGCGTCGGTGCCGATGGAGTGCTGCGCGCAGTGCGTTCCGCCAGGATTCCGGATGGTGCAAGCGCGCTCGAAGAGGATCAGCACGCTGAGTGGTTCATGGATTATCACAATGCCGACGGCTCGGCCTCGGAGATGTGCGGCAACGGCATCCGTGTATTCGGAAAGTTTCTGGTCGAGCAGGGTCTCGCAACTCTCGAGCCGGGGGACACCCTGCCGATCGGAACGCGGGGGGGAGTGCGCGACCTTCAGCGCAACGCGACCGGCTACCAAGTCGATCTCGGGCGGTGGTCGCTCGGCACCGACGAGACGCTGGTTCGAGCAAAGGGACTTGCCGTGGCTCGACCAGGACTCGGTATCGATGTCGGCAACCCGCATGTCGTTGTCGCACTGGCCACGGTCGAGGAACTCGATGGCATCGATCTCAGTTACATTCCGGTCATTGACCCAGACCAGCCCGATGGCGCCAATATCGAGTTCGTGGTCGTCGAGGATCCGCTCGTTCGCGACGGCGTCGGGCGCTTCCGGATGCGCGTGCACGAACGCGGCAGCGGAGAGACTCTTTCATGCGGTACGGGTGCGGCCGCAGCCGCGCTTGCTGTGAGGCACTATGCCGGTGCTGGAGCACCGCACCAGTGGCGCGTTGATGTTCCAGGCGGCACGGTCGGCGTTCGGATGTTTCCGGCGGAGGATGGCGAGCACGTCTCGCTCAGCGGACCAGCAGAGTTTGTTTTCACCGGCGCACTCGAGTTGTCGTAGCAACGGCCCTGGAGTGGCTGCCGGTTAGTCGATGCTGACGACGTTGACGACGTTCAGCGGTTCGGTGATACCGGTGCGCCTGCGCGCGCGCAGCACTCGGTAGCCCTTGCTCGTCGCGGCCCGAGTCACGGTGAAGTCCAGCGGGAAATTTGCCTGCAACCAGCGCTGCAGCGAGTCGGAGCCGAGGTTGCGCTGCACCACGAGCCATCCGTCACATCCCACTTCGAGGCGGGGCAGCCAGCGCTGGAGCATGGCGTGCAGCTCGTTCTTTCCTACGCGGATAGGCGGGTTCGACCAGATCGTCATAAATTTCAGCTCGCTCGGGACTTGGTCAGGAGTTACTGCTTGAATGTTGTCTATGGACATTCTCTGAG